>CAYYRK010000068.1:0-5694 GCA_964473915.1 uncultured Pseudomonadales bacterium | reverse complement strand
TGAGCAGATTGTTTTTGGTCACAGGAGCTCTGCTAGGCGGCCTCGCCGTGATATTCGGTGCATTTGGCGCACATGCGATCCGTGGCAGTATTGAGGCACACCGTTTCTCGGCATTTGAAACAGGGGTCCAATACCAGATGTACCATGCTCTGGCGCTACTGGCGATAGGCGTATTGCTGAACCTTCATCCTGAACAGGCCGCACTTAAATGGAGCGGTCTGTTTTTTATTGTGGGGACCCTACTGTTTAGTGGAAGTCTTTATTTATTGGCCACGACCCAGGCAGGCTTTCTTGGGCCGGTAACACCCGTTGGCGGGTTTGGGTTTATTCTCGGCTGGGGATTTTTTCTCTATGCCGTAGCAAGCGGATTCAAGCACTAACACTCATGACAAACCATTCCAATCACCCGGATGCACGCCCGATACGCAGCTATGTACTGAGATGCGGGCGCATGACTGAAAGTCAGTTGCGCGCCACCAAAGAACTCTGGCCAACTTATGGCATGCAGGTCAGCGAGGGCAGGTCTGCTCTGGAGCGGTCATTAAGAGCGCCTTCACGCCGCATTCTGGAAATAGGATTTGGTATGGGGGATTCCCTGCACAGCATGGCTCAAGCTGATCCAGCCGCAGACTTTATCGGTGTTGAAGTACATAAACCCGGTATTGGCCGATTACTTCACCTGACCGAACAAAGCGGCACCACTAATCTTCGGGTGTACTGTGCCGATGCCATTGAGGTGCTTGAGCACTGCGTGGAGGATGCTAGCCTTGATCGATTGCAGCTATTTTTCCCTGACCCCTGGCACAAGAACAAACACCGCAAGCGGCGTATTGTCCAGGCAAAATTTGTCAATTTAATCGGCCGCAAGCTTAAATTGGGCGGGGTATTCCATGCAGCGACAGACTGGCAGGATTACGCGACACAGATGCTGAAAGTTCTGTCAGCTGTTGAAATCTATGAAAACATGGCGGGCAGCGGTAATTTTTCCCCCCGCCCGGATTATCGCCCCACTACCAAATTTGAGCAACGCGGCTACCGTCTGGGGCATGGCGTATGGGACCTGTTATTTAGACGATGTTAAGGGAAAATTCCGGTCGATTATTCTGGCCACTACTCTGCCGATAAATTCTAGCAACTCAGTGCTCATATCATCCTGGTAGTGGTCCTTGTCACTGTTACCAATGGCCAGAACACCGTTCAAATTTTCATCCTTATTGAAAAGGGAGGTCACCGCTACCGAGCTCATCTCCGGCGGACAATCCTTAAATATTAGTCGGTATTCAGACTCATTTATTTCACCCAAATAGGGCTTTTTGTCACGCATAATGCGTATTAGCCCCTTAAGTTGAGTTGCAGCCAGTTGTTGCCGCCCGGAATCAGGCATCTCTGCAATAAGCCAGAGCCGACAATAACAGGCTGAAAAATCTCGCTGTATCGACTGTTCCAGTGTTTGGCGAACGGTTTCTATCGAATCCTGCTCTAGCAGATCGGTAATAAGCTTTTGTGTTTTTTCAAACAGCTGATCATTTTCCCTGCCGTTACTGATCAGGGTATTGAGCTCCTTCTTGAGCTTGGCATTTTCTTTGCGCAGACCCGCAACCTGTCTTTCGATCAAAGAAACAGACTGGCCCGTTTCATGTGGAATTCTCAGCTTACTCAGCAAGTTCGCATGCTGTTCAAAAAAGTCTGGGTTAGCCGCCAGAAAATTGGCTATTGTCTTGGCATCAAGCTCAGATGAACCCGCGCCATTGGTACGCTCTTCATTGATATCACTCATACGTAAATTCTTCCTTCATAAACTCTACTGCAGGGACCCGTCATCCTGACGGTACTACCCTCCCCATCCCAGAGTATTTTCAGCACACCGCCCCTCAGATGGACAGTAACCTCCCGATCAAGCAGCCCTCTTAACCTCCCCGCAACCACTGCGGCACAGGCGCCACTGCCACAGGCTAATGTTTCACCCGCCCCTCGCTCGTAAACCCGCAGCCGTATTTCAGCGCGTGAAATAATCTGCATGAAACCCGCATTAGTACGCTGTGGAAAATCTGGGTGCGCCTCTATTTTTGGGCCTAAAATCTCAACGGGAGCCTGTTCAAGATCATCTACCAGCATCACCGCATGGGGATTACCCATAGAGACTGCGCTGATCTCGTAGCTTTTCCCATCGATATCTAATGAATAATAATTCAGGCGCCGCTGCGCCGCAAATGGTATCTGCGCTGGCTCCAGCTGAGGCGGCCCCATATCGACCCGAATGAGATGCTTATCAACCACCTGAAGCTCGATAGTCCCTTTTCGGGTCTCTACCGTTAGCAGCTTCTTACGGGTCAGATGGCTGTCACGCACAAACTTTGCGAAACAGCGTGCCCCATTACCGCACTGTTCAACTTCTTGCCCATCGCTATTGAAAATCCGATAGCGAAAATCAGCCTGTGGCGTTCTGGGGGGTTCAACCAACAACAGCTGATCAAAACCAATCCCAAAGTTGCGGTCAGCCCATTTGCGAATATGCTGGGGGCTGACTTTAAAATACTGGCTGACCAGGTCCAGAACCATAAAGTCATTGCCGCAACCGTGCATTTTCGTAAATTTCAGTAGCATATCAGATAGTTGCTGCGCTAACGCTCTCTGGGGAGAGTAGCGTCAATGTTTTTACAAAAACAGCGTAGGATAACAGGCACAAGCTGTATTTTTGATGTAACGTTATTTTTTTCAAAAAAATCAAATTGTTGAAGCATGTTTTCTTGCAACCCTAAGCATATTCTGGTTAATTCAAGTTTTTCCACAGCAGATCGACCCTATGCCAGACCAGCACCTAACAACCATCAAATACCTCTCCAGGCAACAGTGATTCCAGTGCAATCTGGTCAGTAAATGTTTCTCGGCGCCTGATCAGATAAAACTGATCGCCATCAACCATGATTTCGGCGCACCTGTTTCTCGTGTTGTAATTGGAACTCATGGTGAATCCATAAGCACCCGCCGAACGCACCGCTAGCAAATCGCCACGTGCCAGGCACAGATCCCGGTCCTTGCCGAGAAAATCTCCAGTTTCACAGATAGGGCCCACAATATCATAGCTCTGTATTGCACCAGTGCGCGGCTGAACGGGAATAATCGCCTGCCAAGCACTGTATAAAGCTGGACGAACCAGGTCATTCATAGCGGCATTCACTACAGCAAAATGCTTGCCCTGATTTTCTTTTAATAGCTCAACTTCAGTGAGTAAAATACCCGCATTGGCAGCAATGGAGCGGCCGGGTTCAAGTATCAACTTTAAACTGCGTCCATCAAGCTTCTTGGCAATAGCCTGCGCGTATTCTGCAGGATGAGGTGGATTTTCATGCTCATAATTAACACCAAGACCACCGCCCAAGTCCAGCTGCTCCAGCTCGATCCCTATTTCTGAAAGCTCATCAACCAGTAGCAGGACACGCTCCAGCGCATCCAGAAATGGCGACAAACTGGTTAACTGGCTACCGATATGGCAATCCACTCCTTTAATTTGAAGGTGATCAAGTCCCGCTGCCATTTGATAAATCCGCAACGCCTGACTGATATCAATACCAAACTTATTTTCCTTCAGCCCCGTCGAAATATAGGGGTGAGTCTGAGCATCTACGTCTGGATTTACCCGGATGGATATGGGCGCTATTTTTCCACAATCTGATGCAACAGCATTGATGATGTGAAGCTCTGCTTCAGATTCAACGTTAAAACAGAGTATGTTGGCATCAAGTGCGGCACGAATTTCCACTTCGCTCTTACCCACCCCGGAAAAAACAATCCGAGCAGGGTCTGCACCGGCAGCCAACACCCGCGCCAACTCACCACCAGATACAATGTCAAAACCTGAACCCAGTCGTGCTAACAGGTTAAGAACCGCAATATTAGAGTTTGCCTTGACCGCATAGCAGATAAGGTGCGGATGATGACCACAAGCTTTGACGTAGGCCTGGTAATGCCGTTCAAGCGTCGCACGAGAATAAACATAGCAAGGCGTGCCAACGGTTTTGGCGATCCTCGCTAGCGGTACATTTTCCGCATATAATTGGTTTTCACGATAATTAAAATGATCCATCAGCCGTTATCGCTAAGGTGAAGGGGAGGCGGAAAGTTCAGTCTGATGATTATCCTCAGGCAGATAAAGGGGGCCTGTCTGGCCGCACCCTGCCAGGGCCAAAAGACTAATGATCAGACAGAGAAAGATTTTATTCATAACCATGCTGGGTCCAAATACCCTTAAATTGCAGCAGTGGGCCTCCACCGGCCCGAAAGCGACACAGTATAACCTGAAGTACGCAGGTTGCCTATAATTGCCACACGACCCAAGCAACCATCACCCATTTTTTGGAGAAAGCGGAATTTAGCGAGATGAGAGACGATGAAGCAACCCTGTTTAGGCAGGAGATGACAGGCGTGAAGCCCCTGGCATCAACGACCAAACTGAGAATAAAAAAAGCCAAAGATAATAGCCCGGGGCTTGAAGCCAGAAGGCTAGCTGCAGTGGGGTCAGATAACAAATACCAGGACCGGCTTTCTGAAAAGGAGATAGAGCTTATCAGCCCCCATGCGATACTCAGCTTTCAGCGTCCAGGGATCCAGCATGGTGTTTTTCGCAGGTTGCGACTCGGGAAATATCTACCGGATGCCCAGCTGGACCTACACCAGATGTCGGTCAGGCAGGCTCGCACTGAAGTCCAACGATTTATTGAAGATTGTCTTGCCGCGGATATCCGCTGCGCACTCATACTGCATGGCAAGGGTGAAGGGCGCAAACCACACCCGGCCCTACTCAAAAGCTGTGTTGCTGCATGGCTCCCACAGATGGATCAAGTACTTGCTTTTTACAGTGCGCGAAATAACCAGGGAGGTACGGGTGCGACCTATATACTGCTGCGCAAAAGCGAACGCAAGAAGAGAGATGCATGGGAAAGGCATATCGGCCGAAGGCCTTAAACAAAGGGATGATTGATGGCTACTCAAAATGAATTCGTCAATTATCTGCTGGAGGGACTGCAATCTTTGGGCTTGGTAACGAGTAAACAGATGTTTGGCGGCTATGGCCTGTTTATGAACGGCCGGATGTTTGCTCTGGTAACCGATGAAACCCTCTACTTAAAAAGCGGGCCAGAGATTGATAGCTTATTTGATGAATTAAACCTACCCAGTTTTAATTATCTGCGCCAGGGAAAGCAGATATCGCTGAGCTATCGGCTGGCACCGGACTCCATACTGGATGACCCGCAAGAACTCTGCGAATGGGTACTGCGAAGCTATCAGGTGGCAGTGACAGCATCAATTTGATACATGAGCAGGGGGCGGTCAGGTTTCGATGAACTGGAGCCCCAACCCCTCTTTTTCTGACCTGACAATTTTCATCTTAACAATCGGAGCATCAACCACTCCCTGTATTTGTCCCTGAACAATTTCTCCTAACAGCGGCATTTCAGCTGGCTCAATTAGGAGAAACAGACCGCTATCCGAAATATTTCTTGTTTTAACAATTTTCTCGCCAATTTCAGGGTGCGATATTTTAACGCTTACAGACAACACACACCTCACGTTTTCGCGTTTATCACCCACCCTGACCTCTCTTTTATCCGGGGCTTAGCCAGCTTGATCCATTGGCCTCCCCTGCCACCCGCCATCGGACTTTAGGTTGGTTGACCCCTCAGCTAACTCGCCTAT
>CAYYRK010000067.1:10747-12961 GCA_964473915.1 uncultured Pseudomonadales bacterium | reverse complement strand
CCTGGACTCGAGCTGGAAAAGCAGAGTGAGCTGATTGTTGCTGGCTGGGTGCTGGACCAGGACGGTGTCGATCGGATAGAGGTGAGGGTGAATGACAATACCTCCGTTGATGCACGCCTGGGTATCAAACGCAGGGATGTTCAAAAGGTCTACCCGGACAGCCCCGGGAGCTTGAATTCTGGATTTCAGGTGAGTATACCGCTTGATGGGTTGCAGCGGGGAATCCACAATCTGGTGGTCAACCTTTACGACAGCCGGGGCCATATCACCCAGATTGGCAGCCAACAGTTTAGTTTGGCGGGAGAGTCGGTTTGGACCGCCTTGCTGGCATCGCGCCCGGCACTGGCTGCCAGGAAATTCCACCTGGCCATTGCCACCAGTAATGTGTCAAATGGGGGTGCCAATGAAATTAAAAGCGAGTACCAGCGCTTTGAAAGCGATACGATTAAGGTGGCATTCCGAGTCCCTTTGCTCTACATGCGCAGTACTCTGGGGGAGCGCCATGACTGGCAGTTTGACCCGGATTTTTATGTTGAAACTGCGGTTAACGGGAAGGTTGTGGCGGAGGACTCACTGAACGGCATTCTTGAACAGGCAAAAAAAGACCATCTGCCAGTGTTGATTACCCTCAATGGTGGTATTTGGAGTGATGCGTCCGGGAGTGCGCCCCAGTGGGATCTTACGGATTATCTGGAAGAGGAACCGCTGAATGTTCAATGGAATGAAGATTACGAGGCGATGGCAGATGATTACCTGAGCAGCCTGCCCGGCTCCATGGCCCACCCACAGCTGGCCAGATCTTTGACACTGAGCTATTACGCGGATGATGTGCGGCGCTATAAACGCCGAAATCTGCAGCAAGCGGGTAAGCTGGTACAGGATTTTGCCAAGCAGCACCCAGAACTGCTGGTGGGTATTAATCTTGACCCGGACGTTTACTTGAACCCCTTCTTTCACGGTAAGCAATGGTATGACTACAATCCTGCGGCTGTACGCCAGTTCCGTGAATGGATATCCGGGACCGGTGTTTATGCGCTAGAGGGGGAGTTGCATAATTACCAATTGAAGCCATCGCTGAATCTAAATGAATTAAACAAACTGAGTAAAAAACACTTTGCCAGCTGGGAGCAGGTTGAACCGCCCAAGCCTAGCCAGTTTAGCCGCCTTTTCCCTTACTGGAAGAATGGTTATGTGCATCTATGGCAGCAGTTCAGGCGGCATCTGGTCGATATGCACTATGATGACCTGTCGGTTTGGCTGACGGATGTAGGCCTGAGTTCTGACAGCATCTTTTCATCACAGGGTTTTGCTCACAATATGGACCCAAAAGTGGATGTGTTCCCTGTCTATGTCAACGACCCGCCAATCAACCATGATACCGGCGGTGTTTCCATTGAAGGCTCAATGCCGGTCGCAGGGCATCTGGGTGCTATTTTTTATGGCTGGAGTGCCAAAAATGAGGTTATCGTGGGGACGGGTGACAGCCTGTACGCGGCTATTCGCAAGTTTGATCGTAGCTGGGGTGTTTCTGAATTTAACCAGGCATTTCTGGAGTTTCCCAAAACCCTGCCCAGCTATGATATTTCCTACAATGCGATCAGGGATATGTTTAATTTTGGGGCAAAATTTATCTCGCCCATGGCATGGAATGGCTGGAACGGCACTTTTCAGGGAGAGCCTGGTTTTCAGGCCTATACCTCCTACCGTAATACCCCGGCGGAGCAGGCGATGCGTGACTTTATGGTCAGCCACGCTGACCTGCCTCATGGTGCTATTCTCTGGCCTTTTGGTAGCCAACGATATGCCGCGACCGATGGCTGGACAGCTAATTCAGATTTTAAACTTCAGCCAGGAAGGGGGATGTTAACCCTTTCTCCGCAGCTAGAAAGCCGGGAGGTCGTGCTGGAGTCTCCTGGTGGGCAGGTTTTTGAAGCGGTACTTTTTGACCTTTTGGTGCTGGGTTTTGAAGAGGCTCACCAGTTGGGTGGTACTCTCACCTTGCAGTTTAAAGAGAATAAAGATGGTGAATGGATAGAGGCGATAGCGCCAGTGAATATAGAGACGGTGCAACGAAATGCAGCCGGATGGCTGGTGCCGTTGCAGTGGCGTGAGGGTATCCCTGAACTGGCATCGGCCATGCGCATTATATGGAAGACTGACAGTGGAATAGTGAAGCCGCTGCTGCTGGACCATATTGCCCTTTACCCCAGGGAG
>CAYYRK010000067.1:1945-10647 GCA_964473915.1 uncultured Pseudomonadales bacterium | reverse complement strand
GCTATTGCTTTAAAATCTGTCGCCATGACTGACGTGCGCGATCACCACAATAGCAATAAGCTAACAATCAGTATCTCCTGTGTGCTTTTTGGGCACAGATCTGCCCAGTTACAGGAGGTTTTTACCGCGTTGGCCGTCGCTATTAGCGCATTGGCTGAAACCATAGAGATTGATGCAGACCTCTACCTTGTGGATAACAAGGCCCGGCCAGGTGAGCACAGTGAGCTATGTGAAAATCTGATAACTTGGATTAACTCAAACGATCTGTTCACGCAGGTGCACTCGATCGTCGGTCAGGGCAATGTGGGTTTTGGCGCGGGGCATAATCTGGCCCTGAAAAAAACAGAGTCTGATTTTCACATTATCCTGAATCCTGATGTATGGGTGGCGCAGTCGAGCCTTATCGAGGGAATAAATTATCTGCGTGCGCATTCTGATGTGGCCATGGTTGCTCCGGCTGCCAAGGAGATGAATGGAGATACTCAATATATTGCCAAACGTTACCCTAGTGTGCTGATACTGTGGCTTCGCGCTTTTGCCCCGAAGTTTGTTCGCCGTAAATTTTTATCCAGCATGCATCACTATGAATTAAGAGATCGTATCCCTGCAAATAAGCCGCTGGATATTAAGATCGCCAGTGGCTGTTTTATGTTGGCCAGAACCTCAACGCTTAAGGATATGGGTGGATTCAACCCGGTATTTTTTATGTACTTTGAGGATTATGATCTTTGTCAGCGCCTTGTTAGCCAACGGCAAAAGATAGTCCATCTGCCACAGATGCAAATTGTACACACCGGGGGCGGGGCCGCACGCAAGGGTGTTCGACATGTGGGGTATTTTATAAGTTCTGCGATTAAATTTTTTAATAGGCATGGCTGGCGGTGGTTTTTGGTGCGCGATGAAACTTAATTGTCTGGTGACCGGAGCCGATGGTTTTGTCGGTACGCATCTTTGCCGGGTATTGCGCGAATCAGAATTTACTGTGACAGGATCTAGCCGCTACGCCATTCCAAACGCTGATGCTTCACATCAGTACATCCCTGCTTTAAAACCCGTTGGGCCAATCGATGGCACCACCGACTGGCAGGCTGTATTGGGAGGTCAGGAAGTGGTGGTTCACCTGGCAAACAGGGCCCACCGGGCGGGTGAACGCGAAGCTGCTGCACAAGATCTGTATCGGGCTGTTAACCTTGATGGCTCACTGAACCTGGCTCGGCAGGCGGCATCCAACGGGGCCAGGCTTTTTATCTACGTCAGCAGCATTAAGGTCAACGGTGAGTCCACCGGAGAACAGCCATTTAGTAACAAAGATAAACCATCCCCGCAGGGTGCGTATGCCATTTCCAAATACGAAACAGAACAGGCATTGCAGGATTTTTGTGCGGGGAGCCGTATGCAGTTGGTGATTATCCGGCCACCACTGATCTATGGGCCGGGGGTTAAGGGTAACCTGTCGCAACTGCTGTGGGCTGTAAAAAACAATATCCCCCTGCCGATTGCATCGATAGCAAACCAGCGTGACCTGATCAGCCTGGGGAATTTTGCCAGCCTGATTCAGACATGTATCGATAACCCAGCCTCAGACGGTAATATTTTTCTCTGCTGTGATCAGCAGCCGCTCAGCACACCCGAGCTTGCGCGCCAGATGGCGCGAGCCAGTGGGAAAACGGCTATGATTTTTCCATTTCCTGTCAAGGGTCTTGAAATGCTGGGAAGGATGATCGGTCGTGAGCAAGCCATTATGCGACTGACTTATGATCTGCGCGTGGATATGCAGCACACCCAGGATGTTTTAGGTTGGCAGCCGCCTTATTCGGTGGCTGAATCTATGCAATGGGCCTTTTCTGACGAAAGTCACAGGTTGGGTGGTTAATGATGCAGTGGTTGGCGGTTTTTGCCTGTTTGCCCCTGTCTTGGGGCTTAACTTACCTGATTGAACAGGGGTCGCTGCGTGGCCAGCTATTGGATCTGCCTGGCGAAAGAAGCTCCCATCAATTGCCGACACCTACGGCCGGTGGGCTGGGTATGCTGATTAGTTTCCTGGGGTTTCTGGTCTGGTTTGTCGCGACCAGTGATCAGGTAGACATAATAAATATTATGTTGGTAGGCGTTGGTGTTATCGCCGGTTTTATAGGGTATTTGGATGACCGGCATAATCTCAAGGTATCCTGGCGATTTTTAGCGCATCTGCTGTTGGCTTTGGGTGTTGTGGTTATCTTGGATCCACTACCGGAGCTGCTTCTATTTGGCTGGAAATGGGAACTCGGCTTAGGGCTATCCCTGTTGTATATGATGGCTTTAACCTGGTTTGTGAATCTGTATAATTTTATGGACGGTATTGACGGCCTTGCAGCCAGTGAAGCGATTACAGTGATTCTGGGTGCGATGCTTATTATCGGAATCTCAGGTGATCAAAGCTGGCTTATGCCACTTGCGGCATTGGCATTGTCAGTAGCAGGATTTCTGATTTTCAACTGGCCACCCGCAAGATTGTTTATGGGCGATGTGGGCAGTATTTTTCTGGGGTTTACTCTGGGGATATTGGCCATCATTACCAGCGCAGAAGGTATTATATCGATCTGGAGCTGGTGCATTTTGCTGGCGCTGTTTGTTTGTGATGCCACGGTAACGCTTTTAATAAGGCTGGTGAGCGGTGAGCGTATCTACCAGGCTCATAACAGTCATGCCTATCAAATTCTTGCTCGCCGCTGGAGCTCGCACCGTCGCGTTACACTGCTTGCGATACTGATCAATATCGCTTGGTTATGGCCGCTGGCCTGGTGCGCCTCTGAGTACCCGTATATTGCCAGTGAGATAGCATTTTTTGCCTACTTTCCCCTGCTGTTGATCGCCTGTTATGTGCGCGCAAAACAGTGATTCCAGAGTTATTGGGCGCTATTGAAGGTGGGCGGCATGAGCAGGTAGGGATTGATCCTTGCATCATTAAGGCTCACTGACCAGTGCAGGTGTGGCCCTGTGGCGCGCCCGGTTTTGCCAACCAGCCCTATGACCTGGCCAGCAGTCACCTTGCCCCCCAAAGCGACATCAATGCGGCTCAGGTGGCAATACATAGTCACCAGGCCGTGACCGTGATCGAGCATCAGGGTCAGGCCGTTAAAGAAAAAATCTCCGCTAGCCGTTATCCTGGCATCGGCAGGTGCCTCTATTGGTACCCCTTCTGCTGCGGCAATATCCAGGCCGCTATGGGGGTTTCTTGACTCCCCGTTATAAAATCTTTTTAGACCAAAGGGGCTGCTGATCTCCCCTTTTAGCGGCCAGAATATTTGGGTGATAGCAGGGGCTGAATCATCCCAGTTTTGGAATGCGCGAATCATCTCCTGTTTTTCCCGCCCGATGCGTTGCAGGTCTAGTTTGTTAGGGTTGACCTGTCGTTTATTGTTGATGGTTATATGTTGCTCCCTGTAAGTTTTATCTAAAACAGAGAACTTTATTTTTTGTTGCTCCTGTGCAGTAAAACTGATGTTCAGCGTATATTCGCCAGAGATGGTTTTCAAGGGGATGCCTGTTACCGCGACCCATGTCGCGTTGTTGTTATGTTGTGCTAATACCATTACCTGTCGGCCCTGAAAATAAGCTTTTGGTTTTGATGTAGTTGGATCGTGTGGATGCGGAATCGAAACCAGTGCTATACCCCCGGGTACAGGGTTATGGGTGGGGAGTTTGTTTGAGGCCACGGCATTGGTAAAGATACAGTAAAGGGCAATGCTGGTTACTATGTTACGCAGTAGATTAATCATCTTTACATTCTGCTCAGCTGAGGCTTTTAGCATCATGAGAGGTCGCCTCCACTCTGCAGGTAATAACGCCCTCTGCCAGTTGTGCTGATAACTGTTCACCCTCTCGTGTTTGGCTGGCTTTGCGTACGATTTCACCCTCTTTGTCCATCAGGATTGAGTAGCCTCTGTTTAAGGTGTTTAGAGGGCTTAAAGTATCCAGTTTTCCCGCAGCAATAGCCATGGCATGCTCTTTTTGTTGCAGTGATGTTTGTGTGCAGGTTAGCAATTTTTGCATCATCTGTTGGTTGATGAGCTGCATCTCCCGAATCTGACTTATTGGACTCAGACCGACGAATTCAGCCGATAGCTTTTCGAGAGCGGAGCGGCCTTTAGATAGGCGGTTTCTGAGTGCATGTTCCAGCCTGGACTCCAGCTCATCCAGCCGCTGAAAACCATCCTGAATTTTTTGACCTGGATGTTTCAAGCGTCGCGACAGTGCGTTTAACTGCTCCCGTTGCAGTGTTATATTTTGCTGTGTATTTGCGCTAAACCAACTTTCATATTCAACCAGCTCATCCAGCCACTGTTGCTGATCCGGACTGGCAAGTTCTGCTGCTGCCGAGGGGGTGGGTGCGCGCACATCAGCAACAAAATCGGCGATGCTAAAGTCAACTTCATGCCCTACAGCACAGATGATGGGTATATTGCAGGCGTGCATCGCTCTGGCCACGGCCTCCTCATTAAACGGCCACAGGTCTTCCAGTGACCCGCCACCACGGGTCAGCACCAGTATATCAACCGGGAGCAGGGTGTCAGGCAGCTGCTGAGCCAGGTTGATCGCTGCAACCAACTGCCCTCTTGCTTGACTACCCTGTACGGCTGCAGGAATAACCGATACCTGTATCGCAGGAAAGCGTCGCTCCAGAACTGAAAGAAAATCCTGTAATGCGGCGCCGGTTGGTGAGGTGATCACCGCAATGTGTTTGGGTAGGTCAGGTAGTGGTTTTTTTAACGATGGGTCAAACAGGCCTTCCTCATAAAGCTGCTGTTTCAGAGTCTCAAATTGTTGCTGTAGTAGCCCCAGACCCGCAGGCATAAGATTTTCAGCAATCAACTGGAATTCGCCGCGACCTTCGTACAGGCTCGCCTTGCCGCGCAGGATAACCTGCATACCGTTTTGCGGATCAAAACGAAGTGCTCGATTTCGGTTGGTAAACATTGCACAGCGAACTTGTGCGCTTTTGTCTTTGAGCGTGAAGTACCAATGGCCCGAGGAGGGGCGTGCGAGATTAGAGATTTCCCCCTCCACCCAAACCTGTGGAAACCTCTGCTCGATCAGTTCTCGTGTGCATTGGTTGAGCTCGCTGACGCTGAGAATGTTCCTGTCTTTTAAAGGGGTTCGCTGGTTCAAATGCATGACCTGGGGAGGAGTTCGGGTTATCTGTTGACTGTACGTCAAAGGCTAGCATCATTATGCTTTATCGTGCCGGCGGATAACAGCCCAAGTTTGGGGGCGTGGAATAGAACGGCAGGTAATTCTGGTTTATCTATTCATCCAGACTCACTATAATGGCCGGTCATTTTTAGTTTTGATTATGTAGGTGGAAAAGATGCTGCGTATTGCGGAAGATGCCCTAACATTTGATGATGTCCTGCTACTGCCGGCATATTCCCAGGTGTTACCCAGAAATGTATGCTTGAAAAGCCAGTTGACCCGAGGGATCGAACTGAACATTCCCCTGGTTTCTTCGGCTATGGATACTGTCACAGATTCACGTCTTGCCATCGCTATGGCCCAGGTGGGTGGTATTGGCATTATCCATAAAAATTTGTCCGTTACCCAGCAGGCTCGCGAAGTCAAAGCGGTCAAAAAGTATGAAAGCGGTGTTGTTAAGGATCCTATTACTGTCACCGCTGAGCTTACGGTGCGTGAGCTCATTGATATTACCCGAAGAAATAATATATCCGGTGTCCCTGTGGTTAAGGGTTCGGAGTTGGTCGGCATTGTGACTTCCCGGGATTTCCGCTTTGAAGATAATCTGAACCGGCCCGTTTCTGAAATTATGACGCCCAAAGATAGGCTGGTTACGGTTCGTGAGGGGGCCAGTGCTGAGGCGGTCAAAACCCTGTTGCACCATAATCGGATTGAAAAGGTGCTGGTGGTGAATGGCAACTTTGAGTTGCGTGGCCTGATGACAGTCAAAGATATTTTTAAATCCGAGGCTTTCCCTGATGCGAGTAAAGATGATCAGGGTCAATTGCGGGTAGGTGCTGCCGTAGGCACCGGGTCAGATACTGAGGAGCGGGTTGCAGCACTGGTTGCTGCGGGTGTAGACGTGGTGGTTGTGGATACTGCGCATGGCCATTCCAGGGGTGTGATTGACCAGGTCAAGTGGGTTAAAGAGAATTATCCAAATATTCAAGTTATCGGAGGTAATATAGCCACTGGAGAGGCAGCATTGGCATTGGCTGAGGCCGGAGCTGATGCGGTCAAGGTAGGTATCGGGCCGGGCTCCATATGTACTACCCGTATAGTGACAGGTATCGGAGTGCCTCAGATTACGGCAATAGCCAATGTAGCTGATGCACTCAAGGAAAGGGGTATTCCTCTAATTGCAGATGGCGGTATCCGTTTCTCCGGTGATCTGGCCAAGGCTATTGCTGCAGGGGCATCTTCAGTGATGATTGGTGGCTTGCTGGCTGGGGCTGATGAAGCTCCCGGCGAGGTAGAACTTTACCAGGGGCGAGCGTTTAAAGCCTATCGTGGCATGGGTTCATTGGGAGCTATGAGCCAGTCTAACGGCTCCAGTGATCGTTATTTTCAGGATCGTGATGAGGGTGTTGAGAAGTTGGTGCCAGAGGGCATAGAGGGGCGTGTACCCTGCAAGGGCCCAATGGCGACCATCGTTCACCAGTTAATGGGCGGGTTACGTTCAAGTATGGGTTATACCGGCTGCTCCAATATCCGCGAAGCACGCACCAAACCAAAGTTTATTCGGGTTAGCAGTGCAGGGATGAGCGAAAGTCATGTACATGATGTGACTATTACCAAGGAGGCGCCTAATTATCAGGTATCCGGATCAACCCGGGTAAACTGAAGCCGGGGTGGATTAGCCGCCGTAGTCCATCTGCCATCCGCCCATCTCTTTCCAGCTGTTGACGATCAGGCAGAAAAGCTCTGCTGTTTTCATCGTGTCATAGCGTGCTGAGTGCGCCTCTTCGGCATCAAAGGGGATTCCAGCTGCCTCGCAGGCTCTTGATAGTACGGTTTGGCCATAGGCCAGGCCCGCCAGGCTGACGGTATCGAAGTTAGAGAAGGGGTGGAAAGGGTTGCGTTTGATATCACAGCGTGCGGCGGCTGCAGCAACAAAACCCAGGTCAAAATGGGCGTTATGCCCTACCAGCACGGCACGCTTGCAGCTACTTGATTTAACTGCTTTGCGAATGTGGCGAAATATATCGTGGAGTGCCTCCTTTTCGGGGTGAGCGATTCGCAGTGGGTGGTAGGGGTCTACTCCAATAAACCGGATGGCAGCCTCCTCTATGTTGGCGCCTTTGAAAGGTTGAATATGATAGGCAATGGCTTGGCCCGGATATAATAGCCCCTGCTGGTCCATCTCTACCGGGATAGCTGCAATTTCCAGCAATGCATCGGTGGCCGCGTTAAATCCGCCGGTTTCTACATCAACGACAACGGGCAGAAAACCACGAAATCGGTCTGCTATCGGGCTTGTTCTGTTTGTTTCCTTATCCTTCACAGGTTGATCCTTAGAGGTGGTCAATGACTTGCCAGTGGATGTTATGTCCGGCAAGTAAAGGTATGAGTTTGCCAGTTGGCCAGGTAAGTTGTTGCGGCAGCTGCCAGCTTGAGCGTTGTAAGGTTATGGTATCAGTATTTCTGGGTAAACCATAAAAATCGGCTCCAAAATGGCTGGCAAACCCTTCCAGTTTATCCAGTGCGTCTAATGAATCAAATACCTGGGTATAAAGTTCAATAGCTGTGTGGGCGGTGTAGCAGCCGGCACATCCGCAGGCAGACTCTTTTGCGTCTCTCGGGTGTGGGGCAGAGTCAGAGCCCAGGAAGAATTTTGGATTACCGCTGATCGCAGCTTGCTGTAACGCCTTTTGGTGTGTATTGCGTTTAAGGATTGGTAGGCAGTAAAAATGGGGCTTGATGCCGCCGACCAGCATCTCATTGCGGTTAAATAGCAGATGCTGGGCGGTAATAGTCGCGCCAATATGAGCCGGGTTTGATTCAATAAATTGCACGGCATCGGCTGTTGTGACATGCTCGAGCACCAGGCGCAAAGTTGGGAATTGCGTGATAAGTGGTACAAGGTGTTGATCGATAAAAAACTTCTCTCGATCAAAGATGTCGACCTCAGGCTCGGTTACCTCACCATGTATCAGTAGTGGCAGGCCCAGTTCGGCCATAACCTCCAGAATCGGGTAGCATTTTTTCAGGGAGGTAACGCCAGCATCGGAGTTGGTTGTGGCCCCTGCAGGATAATATTTAACAGCATGAATGTAGGGGCTGTTGAACGCAGCATGAATCTCCTGGACCTCTGTATTATCAGTAAGGTAGAGCGTCATAAGTGGGTTGAATCGAGAATTTTTACCAGAATGGTGTAATATTCGTTCGCGATAGGCCAATGCTGCACTGCAGGTAGTGACCGGTGGCTGTAGGTTTGGCATCACGATAGCGCGACCGAAAACCCGCTGTGCATCACGTACTGTCAGGGGTAGCATATCGTTATCGCGCAGGTGAATATGCCAGTCGTCCGGTCGGGTAATGGTCAAGGAATCCATCAGGTATCCGAAAATAGGTTATAGAACGGGGTGAGATAGGTTGGAGCGGATAAAACCATAACCCTCAATTGGCTTGTAAGCAACTAAAGTTTTTGCCCAGGATGCCGACACCGTCATAATGCTTGGCGCGGAACATAAACCTAAAATTCTCAGTGA
>CAYYRK010000067.1:0-1845 GCA_964473915.1 uncultured Pseudomonadales bacterium | reverse complement strand
ATGCCGACACCGTCATAATGCTTGGCGCGGAACATAAACCTAAAATTCTCAGTGACGCAGAGTATCAGTGTGTATTTGTAGTGGGGCAGGGCGCAACTGAGAATTTAGAATAAAGTGATTAATTAATGGCCGTAAGATGATCAGGAAAAAAATAGCGCTCAATTTAGCGGTAATTACGACACTGTTGTTGTGGTTCGTGTTCGCCCAATCCACTCATGCAGTAACCTATAGTGCTACGCTGGAAAACAGTAACTGGTGGGTGAGGCAGTCGCCGCTAGAGTGTAAATTGTCGCAATCTATACCCAGGCTTGGGACGGCGGTATTTCAGCACAAAGCAGGGGAGGAACTAAACTTTCATCTGGAAACTCGCCAGGATCATCTTAAGCCGGGCGTTGCGAGCCTGGAAGTTGAAGGCCCTGCCTGGAAAGTGAACATAATTCCTAAGCTGATCACAGATGTTGAAGTTGCCCCCGGTAGTGTTCCGTTGGCAGTGGCCTATCCGGATTCCGGCCGGATGCTTGAGCACCTGAATCGCGGGATGATGCTTAGCTTTGGTCTTTATTCCAGTGCCGACGCAGAGCCTGCAGAGATGGTTAAAGTGGCCATATCAACGGTAAACTTCAATTCTGCCTATCAAGAATACCTGGATTGTATGGCGCAGTTGCTACCGGTTGATTTTCTGCAGATAGCTCGTTCGGCTATCTATTTTAATACCAGTAAAACCAGTTTGAGCGAAGAGGTTGAGGCGCAGCTAGCACTGATTGCCCGCTATATTATAGCGGACGATAGGATTCGCCGTGTGGTGATTGATGGCCACACCGACAATCGTGGCAATAAAAATCAAAACCGGGAGCTGTCTAAACAGCGTACTGATATGGTGACCGGATTTTTCAAAAAAGAGGGCGTCAACAGTCAATTGATTGTGTCCCGTTACCATGCCGATAAATATCCTGTGCTGGAAAATGACAGCGAAGAAAATCGAGCACGAAATCGGCGGGTGACCATTCGGCTGGAAAGAGAATAATTTGCAACCAGTAGGCCTGAACCACTGTTAATTCCGGTATGTGGGGTTTAAAATAGCGGCCTTTAAGCTATTTTCATCATCCCTTTCTGGCGGAGAAAAAATGTCGGACATAAACAAAGTTGTATTGGCCTATTCCGGAGGTCTTGACACTTCCGTAATCTGCAGGTGGCTGCAGGAAACCTATCAGTGTGAGGTGGTTACCTTTACTGCTGACCTTGGGCAGGGCGAAGAGGTAGAGCCTGCCAGAATCAAGGCAGAAGCGATGGGTATCAAAGAGATCTATATTGATGACCTGCGTGAAGAGTTTGCGCGCGATTTTGTTTTTCCGATGTTTCGCGCCAACGCACTCTATGAGGGCGAATATCTATTGGGTACCTCCATCGCCAGACCCCTGATTGCTAAACGCCTGGTGGAGATCGCCTCTGAAACAGGGGCTGATGCTATCTCTCACGGCGCAACGGGTAAAGGCAATGACCAGGTGCGCTTTGAGCTGGGTGCCTATGCCTTAAAACCCGGTATTAAAGTGATTGCACCCTGGCGCGAATGGGATCTGACCTCCCGGGAAACTCTACTGCAATATTGTGAGAAGCACAATATTGCAGTAGAGCAAAAAAGGGAGGGTAAATCGCCCTACTCCATGGATGCGAACTTGCTGCACATATCCTACGAAGGCGATATATTGGAAGATCCTTGGGCGGAGCCTGAAGAATCGATGTGGCTTTGGACTGTGTCGCCGGAAAATGCGCCGGATGCATCCACCTATATCGAGCTAACCTATGCTGGAGGTGATATCGTCGCTGTGGATGGTGAGCCAATGTCTC
>CAYYRK010000066.1:0-13101 GCA_964473915.1 uncultured Pseudomonadales bacterium | reverse complement strand
GGCGTGGGGGAGACCCAGGGGAGCCTCAATGAAACAGTACGTAACTCCACTCGGTTGAAAAATACCGTTTTCTTCTCCTTTTTTGGTATGCGAATTTACCCTGGCACCAAGTTGCAAAAAATTGCTATTAAGGAAAATAAAATTGCAGCAAATGATTCTCTTATAAGGCCCAAATACTATTTGAATGAATCACTGGATTATGCAGCTTTTCGGCAATCAGTTAAAAATAGCGGCCAAGCCTGGGTCATGCCAGATGACACAACCAATCATGATATAGAAACCGAGCTTCGAAAAAGGGGGCGGCGCGGGCCATTATGGGAATATCTCATTCAGAAATGAATAAACTACCCCGCCACAAGTGGCGGGGAATATAACCCTCAGGGATTTAATTACCGTACCAGGAAGGGTATTAAATGGCCCTTAGCCAAAAAGCCGGTCAAGACTCATCATTGTATAGTTCACTGTACTCCTTACGTAATTTAAACTTTTGAATTTTTCCACCAATTGTTTCCGGCAGCTCAGCAACCTGAACAATCTTCTTAGGCACCTCAAATTTAGCCAGGCCCTCTTTGCTGAAAGCTCTTAACTCGGCCAAATCCAAAGTCTTTTCAGGCTTCTGCGCCACCACAAAGGCAGTAACGGCCTCACCCCAGCTACGACTGGGAATGCCGACCACAGCTGCGGCAGCTACGTCTGGATGGTTTTTCAAAATAATTTCAACACGCCCACTCACCACGTTTTCACCACCGGTTTTGATCACATCCTTGATCCTGTCATTAAACACCATCAAACCTTCATCATCACGGTAACCGGCGTCACCGCTGCGAAACCAGCCTTTGGGGGTATAACTTGAGCGGCTGTTTTCTTGATCCATATAATAGCCATGCATCAGACTCGGGCTACGCATCGATCTTTCACCCTCTTCATAGGGCTCAACAAACTCATCATCAACACCGATGCTCATGAGGCGGCTACCTCTCATCGGGTGCGCCAGGCCCAGGAAGTTCTTGGCTTCTTTGGAGCTGGTCGCAAACTTTTCAGGATAAAGATCTATCGGAAATCGCTGATCGACAGCGCAATCTTCAGTCTGGCCATTAGCTGCCAGCATCTGGATTTTAGGGGCCAGTTTTTTCACTCGATAGGCATAATCTGGCAACATGGTGGCCCAGGCCCAAAGCCCAATAGTCATGCTTTGTAGTGAGTATCTGCCTGGGTTTGCTTCACACAGATCAACCATATCGTACCAGATATTGGGAGCACCGATGGTAAAGGTAACCTTGTGTTTGGTGATGTTTTCCAGCATATCTTCAGGATCTGGAGCCCGGAGCACAACGGTAGTTCCGCCCTGCTGGGTGGCCAGAAATGTCAGACTTTGCCCCGCAATATGAAAGTTGGGATAGGGCTGTAGCGTAACCATCTGCCACTCCATATCCAGGCCACGAGTTGCCGTCATGGCCTGACTGAGGTTGCCAAAATAGAGATTTAGATGAGAGATCATCGCCCCCTTCGGCAGAGAGGTGGTCCCAGAGGTAAACAGAATTTTACAGATGTCGTTGGGTTGAATATCAGCCTCTGGCTCATCGGTTGAGTGCCCGTTGATAAAGGCCTCGAAGGACTGGGTGTCTGCTGGTAGATCTGCACCCACAGGAATCACCACATTAGCCTCCAGGCCGACGGCACGCAAACTGTCAATAACCGTTGGGTAGGTCTGCGCCTCTACAAATACAAATTTGGCCTTGGTCAGTGCAAGCACATGCTGCATCACATCTGGCGTGTAGTGTGGAATCATCGGCACGTGCACCATACCTGCCTTGTTAACACCCAGAGAGACCAGGTAAGCCTCAACGCAGTTGGTTCCAAGATAGATCACCCTGTCGCCCCGCCCAAGGCCAGCTGCCTGCAGCGCGTTACCCACCTGGTTAACTTTGGCACTGGCCTGATTGTAGGTCAACTCTCGATTAGACTCATCGCCACAAGCTCCCTTACCCGCAATAAACGCCAACTTGTCACCAAACGATGAACAAGAGCGTTCGATAATATCGCCCCAGCACAGGCGGTTGGCTCGCCAGACTTTTCTATCCAGCAAACTATCTACATCAAGGTTAAAATCAATCATCTATCAAATCTCCAAGTTTTTTCTTATTACTGCGGGCGATCGCCCAGCCTGGTTATCCATCGCCAAGACCTTGGCAAAGTACGGAGTGAAGGAAGATTAAACCTAGAAAACGCGGTTGAAGCAAGAGTTTCTGTTTGTCCGTGCGACTACCCAGGGGCTGTCATTTTATAAAGGCGTATCCGTTACAACAAAATTCTGGATCAGGGGCAGGTGGATTTTGTTGAGATGAATAGCATCTACATCGCTGCTCCAATCGGCAATGGGTAGCAATGCCATTACCCAGTGCTTTTGGCCGCAGCTTGTCGCAACTGATTGCCTCGAAATTTGACATGTTCAGCAAAATATTTGCAGCCAGAGTTCAGCCCCATAGATAAGCTGCAATGATAAAAGCGCCAATCACCACGCTGTAGGCAGACATTAGACCGCGCCATAACCAGCGCACAGGCCGCAACCCCATAAAGTGATCCACAATCATCTGGCCTTTGAGCACCAGCATCCCAACAGCCAACAGTATCAAAGACGGACCCGCTTGCCATTTTTCAGCAACCAGAGCACCTGCTAGCGTTAACAGAATCAATGCAACCCAGACAAACGCCGCTTTACGTATTGAGATCATATTCTCACTGCTCATTAAGCGTTAACTCTCCCATACCACTCGGCCCTATACAAACGGTCTTAATGAATAACATAAACCAGTGGAAATAGAATCACCCAGGCCAGATCAACCATGTGCCAATATGAAGCTCCAGTCTCCACGCCATGATAATCTTCCGATGAATACTTACCCCGCGCTGCATTAAAAGCCAGCACAGCCAAAATCATCATACCTATTAAAACATGACAAAAATGGAAAAAAGTTAAAAGATAATAGAGAGTATAGAAAGTATTGGTGGACAGATCATAGCCTGCAGCCAAGCTGCCGGAATATTCCCACAACTTAACACCAACATAGATGCAACCCGCAAATAAGGCCGCCAATAACCAGGCCACGCAGCTACCCTGGCGGTTTCTCTGGATAGCTGCGACTGCGCAAACCACAAAAAAACTACTGGTAATCAGTGCAACGGTATTGATCGTTCCTGCCACACGATTAAGGTGACTAAACCCTTCGGCAAACAGCTCGGGATTGTAAGCTCGAGCAAAAGCGTAAAGTACAAAAAAAATGGCAAATGCGGTTAACTCAACCAGAATAAATATCCAAATCGCGTAATCCCCTGGGGGGTGTGGCAACTTGTGCTTAGGCGTGTTAATGATCCAGGTATAAGCGGATTTCAAGGTATTTTTCTGTTCTGGGGGCGTGGATTCAGACGTAAAGCAGGTCTTCCCCCGCAGGAGAAGACCTTACAGAGAGGAGTATTAACCCCGGGTGCGTTCAAACTCGCGCATAAATTCCGCCAGTGCTTGCACCCCTTCCAGAGGCATCGGGTTGTAGATACAGGCACGGATTCCGCCCACTGCCCGGTGCCCTTTGAGGGTATAGAGTCCGTTTTCTAACGCTTCTTTGAGGAACAGGTCGGACAGTTCAGTATTAGCCAGATTAAAGGTCACATTCATCCTTGAACGATGCGCCGGTTGTGCATTGCCGACATAAAAACCCGAATCATCCAGAATCTGATAGAGGGTTGCCGCCTTGCGCTCATTGACCTTTTCCAAAGCAGCAATACCGCCCTGCTGTACCTTCCACTCCAGGGTCAACATCAGCATATAAAGAGCAAAAGTATTGGTAGTATTGGCCATTGAGTGGTTATCAGCATAAACCTGGTAGTCCAGCATAGTGGGCGTATGCGGCATCGCATGACCCAACAGGTCTTCACGAATCAGCACCAGCGCCAACCCGGACGGCCCCAGGTTTTTCTGGAATCCGGCGTAGATAGCTCCGAACTTGCTGATATCAATCTCTCTGGCAAATATCTCAGAAGTCGCATCAGCCACCAAAGGAACATCACCGGTATCGGGAAACTGATTCCAGCGGGTACCATAAACGGTGTTATTGCTGGTGATATGGACATAGGCTGCATCCTGGTCGATATCACCAGCATTGAACTCTGGAATGCGGTCGTAGTTAGTATCGGCGCTGCTGGCTACAATTTTAACCTGGCCGTAACGCGCAGCTTCTTTGTTTGCCAGTTTAGCGAAATTACCCGTTTCAAAATAGAGCGCCTTACCCGCTGATGTTCTTGGCATCAGGTTCATCGGGATCGCGGAAAACTGCATCCGTGCGCCACCATGTACATAGAGAATTTTGTAGTTTTCCGGCAAGGCACTCAACTCCCGGATCAGCTCATCGCAACGATCCACGATGGCGATGAACTCTTTGGAGCGATGACTGATCTCAATAACTGATGCGCCCATGCCCTGATAATCAAGAAACTCAGCCTGAGCCTTGGCCATCACCTCACGAGGAAGCATGGCAGGACCTGCCCCAAAATTATAAACGAGTGAACTCATAACTATCTTCCTAAGGTTATAGGCTACAGCGCACGAGCGCTGATGACGCCTTCAATGGTTTTCAGCTCAGCCAATAACTCATCGGTCACAGGCGATTCAATATCAATCAGGTTATAGGCGATATCATCCCGGCTTTTATTGAGCATATCCACCACATTGATGTTCATATCTGCCAGTACCGACAGCACACTACTCAAAATCTTCGGCACATTATTATTAACCAGTGCTACCCGATAGTCAGTGGTGCGACCCAGCGCCAACGCCGGAAAATTGACCGAGTTCTTGATGTTCCCGTTTTCCAGAAAATCCATCAGTTGGTTGGCTGCCATCACCGCGCAGTTCTCTTCCGCCTCGGCCGTGCTGGCACCGATATGCGGCATCAGAATGACCCTGTCACCCGTTTTAATCAGATCCGGTGTCGGGAAATCGGTAATGTAGAGTCGCAGCTGGTCTGCCTCCAGAGCCTGCGCCATTGCAGCAGCATCGACAATCTCCGCCCTGGCAAAATTCAGCAAACAGCCATCGGCCTTCATGCTGAGCAGCAGGTCTGCATTAATTAGATTTTTAGTAGCTTCAATCGCTGGCAGATGCAGAGTTACAAAATCTGACTTAGACATTAACGATTGCAGGTTTTCCATCTTCTGAACCTGGCTTGGCAGGCGCCAGGCTGCGTCTACTGACAGTGCCGGGTCATACCCCAGAACATCCATCCCCAGTTCCAGTGCCATTTCGGCAACGCGTGAGCCAATGGCGCCCAGGCCAATAACGCCCAGTGTTTTACCGTAAATTTCACTGCCACTAAACCGTTTTTTCTCTTTTTCCAGCAACTTGTTCATTGCCTGGGCATCGTCCATCTGCGTCAGGCTGGAAACAAAGCTGACACCCTGCAAAATACCACGCGAACCCAGCAACAATGCTGCCAGCACCAACTCTTTTACCGCATTGGCATTGGCTCCGGGCGTATTAAAAACCGGAATACCCAGCTCCGTCATACGAGCCACGGGGATATTATTGACCCCCGCGCCAGCCCGGGCGACCGCCTTAAGCTCAGGATTCACCTCTTCCATCTGCAGCTTGTGGCTACGCATTAACAAAGCGTCTGGGTGACCTATTTCACTGGCCACTTCATACTTATCCAAGGGGAACCGCTCGAGCCCGCGAACAGAGATCTGGTTAAGTGTCTGAATCTTATACATGAGCATCTGGACCTGTCAGAAAAAAGGAGGCAAATTTTACATGACTAATGGTTAAAATTACAGTTAGATACGTTAATCACAGTAATTATTTGGTCTTGAAATGACAAAAAACAGCCCACCACAAATTCAAAGCAAATTGCCAGATGCAGGAACGACCATTTTTACGCTGATGTCGGCCATGGCGGCACAATACAATGCGATTAATCTATCCCAGGGTTTTCCTGACTTTGACGGCCCCCAACCGCTCATAGAACAGGCGTGCCATTATCTGCAAAACGGTTACAATCAATACGCGCCCCTGGCTGGCATCGAACCGCTTCGCCATCAGATAGCCAACAAGGTCTTGCAACTTTATGGCTGCACTGTTGACCCAGACCTTGAAGTTAATGTGGTGCCCGGCGCCACTGAGGCGCTATTTTGCGCGATACAGGCATCAGTTGGCCACGGCGATGAGGTCATTGTTTTTGACCCCGCCTACGACAGCTACGACCCCGCTATTCGCCTCAGCGGAGGAACACCCGTTCATATCCCGCTGATATCACCGGATTTCAGAGTCGACTGGCAGCAGGTTCGGGACCGCATTACTCCCCGAACCAGGATGATTGTCATCAACAGCCCACACAATCCAACCGGCACGCTTCTTGATCGACAGGATATGCTGCAGCTCTCTGAAATCATCATCGGCAACGGCCTGCTGCTGCTTTCAGATGAGGTTTACGAACATCTTGTCTACGACGGGCTTAGCCATGAATCGGTACTCAAATACCCAGATCTGGCCGCACATGCCTTTACCGTATCATCCTTCGGTAAAACCTACCATGTAACCGGCTGGAAAACCGGCTACTGCATAGCACCACCACACCTGATGACCGAATTTCGCAAGGTTCACCAGTTTGTAGCTTTTGTGGGTGTGACTCCGTTGCAGCATGCTCTGGCAGACTTTATGCGCGATCATCCTGAACATTACCTGCAACTACCCGATTTTTACCAACAAAAGCGGGATCTATTCTGTGAACTGATGAGCTCATCACGCTTTAAAATCAAGCCCTCCAGCGGCACCTACTTTCAACTGGCTGATTACAGCAACATCAGCGACTTAGATGACATGAGCTTTGCCTCATGGCTAACCCGGGAGATCGGTGTTGCCGCGATCCCAATAAGTCCATTTTGCCAGACAGAAACACAAACCCGGCTGATACGCTTCTGCTTCTGCAAAGAGAACAGCACTCTGAAAAAAGCTACGGAGAAGTTATGCGTGATTTGAAGATCACGCTGGTTCAGCAACCACTTGAATGGATGAGCCCCCAGGGCAATCGTGACAATTTTGAAAATCTGCTTCTAAATGCAGAGCGTACGGATCTATTTATATTACCCGAGATGTTCTGTACCGGCTTCACTATGAAACCAGAGCAGGTGGCTGAATCGATGGATGGCCCCTCTCTTGAATGGCTTGCCTTAATGGCAAAAAAGACGGGGGCAGCCGTCACCGGAACTCTGGTCATCAGTGAGTCCGGGCTCTATTTTAACCGACTCATTTTTATGCAGCCCGATGGTCAATACCACTATTATGATAAACGGCACCTATTTCGTATGGCCCGGGAGGATCAACACTACACCGCTGGCACCAAGCGCCTGGTGATCAACTACCGAGAATGGCGCATCTGCCCCATGATATGCTATGACCTGCGGTTCCCTGTCTGGAGTCGAAACCACAACGAATTTGACCTGTTGCTTTACGTGGCCAACTGGCCAGAACCCAGGAGCCTGCACTGGAGCGCCCTGCTGAAAGCCAGGGCTATTGAGAATCTTTGTTATGTGGCAGGGATAAATCGAGTGGGGAGAGATGGCAACCAGATTGTCTACAGAGGTGACTCAGCTATCTATGATGCACAGGGGCAGGAGCTCTTGCAATGTAGCGATAAACCCGGCTGCTTCAGTTACAACCTGAATTACCTATCGCTGTCAAAATACCGAAATTATTTTCCCGCGGACCGGGATGCGGATCAGTTTGAGCTACACGTTTAGCGAACGCTTCACAGCTTTGGGCAGGGTATAACTTTGATCAAACCTCTTCGTCAATATATCGACCACGACGATCATCTGAACGGCGTGGCTCCTGCCTTGCCGGAATAGCTGCGGACGACCTTCTGTCATGCCGAGTTCGCCGATTAAATACCGGTCCCGGTTCAAGCCTACTTTTTCGCCGTTCAAGACGGCTACGGCGACGATTTTTAGAACGGTACAGCCCCACCCCACCCATTGGGTTTTGATCGGCTACCCGACTGGATCGTTCCACCTGCTTAACTTCACTCACGTCCAGCGAGGGCTTTTCTCTATTATTCTCAGAGGGTGTTCGGTTTATTGTACCAATCGGAATAAGGTCAATCATCCCTTTTCTCCAGACCGCAACAGCTGCTGGCAGCGCGGCTTTTTCAAACGCTTAGCTGAATTATCGGCCCTTTGGCTAAATACTCAAGTTAAAAAATAGCAAAACCCAACGAGAATCTGCCCCAACCCGTTAGTCATTGAATATTGGGACACTACTGGTAACACTCCTCAACCCCTCTCTAATACACAGAAATAAGTATTAACCTGTCTACTCCGGACCTCAAATCGGCTTGCATCCTACGGCACATTCAAGCCTCAGATTTCCCCTTTAAATTAGCTGACCGGCTGCGGCTGCGCCAGCGACGATTGGACCAAAGCCAGCTTTCAGGTTGATTGAGTATCTGAGCCTCTACAGCTCGTGCATACTGCTCGGTTACTGGATATTCACCTCTGACTCTTTTATAGGGCGGACTGGCCAGCAAACTATAATCCACCTCATACTGACCCTTTGAAACTCTGATCATTCGTACATAAATTATCGGTACTTTAACAAACTGGGCGATTTTTTCCGGGCCTATAAAAAAGCGTGTTTCCCGGTTTAGAAATTGGGTGTTATGATACTTTCCCGTACCTCGGGGCTTTTGGTCAGCCAATAATGAATAGGCGCATTGGTTGCTTTTATTCTTAAGTACCTCGCTAGCAAACTCCTTTAAGTCAATCAGATCAAGACCAAAGCGTGAACGGGTTTCAAATATAAAGCGGTTCACTCCAGCATTATGTAGTGGCTTGTAGACACCGGCCATGGGGATAGGCAGGTTATAACTTAATGACAGCAGCAACCACTCCCAGTTACAGCAGTGTGCAGAAAGGAGCATAAAGGACTGGCCGCTTGTAATAAATGGCTCCAGCACCTCAATATTTTTGTACTTAACCCTTGTTTGCAGCTCCTGGGCAGACATGTCTGCCGCCTTGATAATCTCCACCACCACGTCTGCAAGATTTCGATAATAGGCCTTGGCCATTTTGGTAATTTGCTGGCTCGTCTTGTCCGGAAAGGCCCTGCTCAGATGATCAAAAACGATAGTACGTCGGTATCGGGCAAGGTAAAAGGTAACCAGATAGATCAGGGGCGCCAATCGATATAATATTCCGAGAGGGAGTTTTGAGGTCAGTTTTAGCAGGAGTCGCATCATTTTAAGTATACAAAGTATTTCAGTGTATTGAAAAAACCGGCATTATAAGCACAAAACATAAAAACTAAAACTTGATGCAATGAGTCCATGCAGCTATGGATAGCTCGAATCAAATGACCAATCCGCAGGGCATCACAAGCGATCCCCCTAAAAAAACCAACCCAAACTCCGAAAATTCTGTCAGATCCGGTATTATTACGCGCTGGCCAGATAAGACCACCAAAGGACGATCATATGTCACATCAACTGCTAAGTTCCTTCCCCTGCACCATCGAGATCCCTGTGCTCTGGGGTTATATGGACGCACTCCAACATGTTAACAACACTGTTTACTTCCGCTTTATAGAAACCGGGCGGTGCTCCTACCTGGAGATGTTAAAACTCGGGACACTGGGCAGTGAAGATCAAACCAATACTATTCTTGCCTCGGTCCAATGTAGCTTCAAGGCACCGGTCACCTATCCCGATACGGTTATTGTGGGCACCCGTGTAACAAAAATTGGTAACAGCAGTATCAATATGCATCATCTGATCGTCAGCCTTAAAGAAAACAAAATAATGGCCGAAAGTGAAGGTGTACTGGTTATTCTCGACCAGGACAACAGGAGCATGCGGGTACCTGATCAACTGCGCAGTGATATTCGTAACCTTGAAAACAATCCCGATCTATAATCACCATTGAACCTAGATTCCTCAGTTGACCGCTCCATTCTAATAGTAACTTGTTGATATGAATATAATTAGTTTCGATCTATCTCTTCATCCGCTGGGTGAGTCACGCTACAGGGCAGATTGCACGTTTGTGGCGGCACAGTGCAGCCTGTCCAACTGAGGATTCTAGGTTGAACCTGCAGCCCCCTAAATAGTCTGACCAGACTGTGATTATTGATAACCTGTTTTCAAGGACCCCCCCTGTGCCCAAAAAGTTTTCGAAACTGATCTATGGCTTTTATGCTCTTTTGTTGCTTGTAACCGCTACGGCAAGCTGCGAAACACTAATAACTTCAGCCACCATTCAACCCGTTGAAATACACAAAAGCCCTAATGACCGGCGCAGTTACCACAGCCTGGAGTTGGAAAATGGTTTGAGGGTGATGCTAATTTCCGATCCGGAAACCGACCGAGCCGCTGCGGCGCTGGATGTCAGCACAGGCAGCAGCAACGACCCCAAAGATCGACAGGGGCTGGCCCACTTTCTTGAACATATGCTGTTCCTTGGTACGGATAAATACCCTGAAGCAGGTGAGTATCAGCGCTATATTAGTGAACACGGAGGCACTCATAACGCCTATACCGCTTTCGAACACACCAATTACTTTTTTGACCTGGACAGGCGCTTTCTAGAGCCGGCACTGGATCGTTTTTCACAATTCTTTACTGCTCCACTTTTTAACAGTGAGTATGTAGACCGGGAAAAACATGCGGTCAACTCAGAATATCAGTCCAGGCTCAAGGATGATGGTAGAAGAGAGTATGATCTGTTGAAAACCATGGTTAACCCATCACACCCCTTTGCCAAATTTTCGGTGGGCAGCCTGGAGACTCTAACAGACCACCCAAAGCAATCACTGCGCGATGCCCTATTAGCATTCTATAGGGCCCACTATTCGGCAAACCGCATGACGCTATCTGTACTGGGTCGCGAATCCATTGCCGAGCTTGAAACGTTAGTCAGACAAAAATTCAGTGCGATATCAAGCAAAGCAACCCGCAAGCCTTTAGTTACAGAGCCTCTTTTTCTCCCACAATCATTACCTCTGAATCTGAGTATGCAGCCGGTGAATGATATCCGTAGTTTGGTATTGCACTTCCCCCTGCCGAGCGTTAAACAACACTACCGAACCAGACCCGCAAGTTACATAGGTAATTTGCTGGGCCACGAGGGAGAGGGTAGCCTGCTGGCCTACCTCAAGAAAAGGGGCTGGGCTGAGGGTTTAAGTGCAGGCGTTGGCTTGAATTTTAATGATTCAGCCAGCTTTCAAATAGCCATTAACCTGACGGCAGCCGGGCTTGCCTCCACCGATCAGGTGAAACAAGCGGTGTTCGCTGCGATCAGGCTAATCCGCTCTTCAGGTATCGAAAAGTGGCGTTTTGAAGAGCAGCAACAACTGGCAGCGATCAACTTCAAATTCCAAAAGCAAAGCTCTGCCCTGCACCAGGTCACACGATTGGCCAATCTGATGCACGATTACCCGAGCAACGAAGTACTGCGCGCGCCCTATCTCCTGGAAAAATTTGACCCTGAGCTGATTACAAACCTGCTGGATCGCCTCACTCCGGAAAATATGATCTCCCTGCTAGTAGCCAGGAATCTAAAAACAGACAGCACAACCCCTTGGTTTAAAGCGCCCTACGCGAACCGCAAGCTTGAAAATAGTACACTGGAAAAATTTAGACAAAACATAATCCCCGGCAGCCTATCTCTACCAATGCCCAACCCTTTTATTCCGGAAAATCTACAAATTGAGCCTGCACCAGAGGGGAAACAGAACGGGAAACCGGCATCTACCACTATTGCTGACGGGCTAACACTCTGGCATAGACTCGACACCAGCTTTAACGCCCCAAGAGCTGACTTTTGGTTCACGGTACGCTCACCACTGGCCCACAACACAGCTGAGCAGGTGGCATTGACGGCACTTTACGTCATGGCTGTTAACGACCAGCTCAATGAGTTTAGCTACCCGGCAGCCCTGGCTGGCCTCAGCTATCGGCTATATAGTCATGTGCGCGGCATCAGCGTCAGAGTTTCCGGTTACAGCGACAAACAGCCTCAGCTGCTAAAAGAGATACTACGCAGCCTCAAAACACCCAAAATAGACGTAGAACGCTTTGCCATACATAAGGATGAACTCATACGCAGCTACGACAACAGCAGCAATGACCGGCCCTATGGCCAAGCGCTAAGTTGGTTAACTAAGTTGCTGGTTCAGAACCGCTGGGATGAACACACTTTAAAAGAGCAACTATTGAAAATAGGCCCGCAAGACCTAAGGAGTTTTATTCCAAAATTTCTCAAGAAGATAGAGGTCGTGGCAATGGCCAACGGCAACCTGAGACAAGATCAGGCCAAAACTCTCACGTTACTGCTTAGGGAAAATCTATTGAAAAATGCCAGCTCCACGCAGGTCGAGCACGCTCGAGTCGCGCAGCTTAACCGGCCCGACTGGCTATACCAATTCCCGGTCAAACATCCAGATTCAGCACTGGCTCATTATATTCAGGGCAAGAACTCCTCCATAGAGCAAAAAGCACTCTTTTCACTCTTTAGCCAGATCCTCTCTACACCCTATTACAATCAGCTCCGAACTGAAAAACAGCTGGGCTACATTGTATTTGCCACCGAAATTATGCTGCAGCAGGTGCCAGGCATCGCTTTTACGGTACAGTCCCCCAATACCGATGCGCTCAAAATCCTGGAGTATACTCAGGAATTTTTACACGCTTTTGCTACATCAGTTGCCGCTATGGATGAGGATGAATTTAGCAGACACAAATCTGCACTGATCAGCAAAATCCTTGAAAAGGACACGGCGCTGTCTCAACGCAGCGCTCGCTACTGGCGCGAAATTGACCGCCAAAACTTTGAATTTGATACCCGGGAAAAGCTCGCCGCTTCAATACACAGCTATCCACTGGAAGAGTTCAAGATCGATTACAGGCGCTTTATTCTGGAAGAAAGCCGCAATAGCCTCACCATTATGGCCGTGGGTGAAAATCTACCGCTGAAAACCGGACAAACGGCAGCGTTTAATCTGCTGGACAATAAAGCATCACTGCATGAAGCACGCTGATACTTTTAGAGACCTTCGCACGAGAG
>CAYYRK010000065.1:7416-13220 GCA_964473915.1 uncultured Pseudomonadales bacterium | reverse complement strand
GCATAACCGTGTGAAATGGTTATTCTATTCAGCGTCACCCCTGAGATAGCAGTTCTCTCAAATCGATAATGGCGGCATTAGCTCTGGCAATATAGGAAGCCATCACCAGCGAGTGGTTCGCAAACAGCCCGTAACTGCGGCCGTTAAGTATAATCGGGCTGAGAACCGGCAGCTGGGTACCTTCTAACTCTCTGATTATCTGCCTCAAACTCACTAATGCATTTTTCTTGGCTAAAGTATCAGCAAAATCAACTTCTACCGCTTTTAGCAGATGGATCAGCGCCCAGGCTGCGCCCCGCGCTTCGTAAAATACATCATCGATTTGTAGGCGGGGAGTTTTAACCAACACTTCAGCAGGTGCTGAAGTAGACTGACGGGCAGATTCTTCACCGGCCAGGTCCGTATTTAATCGCACACGAACCACACTGGCACCCAGCCTTTGCGACAAGCTCCCCAACCGGGTTTCAAGATCAGCAAGCCAGTTACGCAGATTATCAGCCCTGGCATAAAATTGAGCATTGCCTTTATCTTTAGAGCTCAGCCTTGCAAGATAACTTTTAAGCCCTTTAATACCAGAGCGATATTCAGATTCAGATGAAGGGAAAAGCCAACTGCTGTTATCAAAATTAAATTGTGGTTCCGCCAGGGCCAGGTCAGGATCTTCCCTTGACTGAGACTGGGATCGGCTAAAATCCTTACGCATCGCTCTGGACAGATCTCTCACCTGAACCAACACACCGAACTCCCAGTTGGGTATATTGTCAAGCCAAACCCCTGGCGGTGCGACATCATTAGTAATAAACCCGCCCCGCTTTTCCAGCAATACCGAAGCAAGCTCGATCAAGGCTGCGGTGGTAGTGGCTCCCACGACTGGCTCAGAATCACCCGCGGGCAGATACTTAAGCGTATTTTGTCTGACATCAAACGGTTCTGGCTCACAGCTCCAAAAAAACCCAAGCCCCAGAAAAAAAAGGACCACGGCGGCCACCCCACCACCAAGCCAGATAGTTAACTTTTTGTAATCGCCCCCCAGATTCAACCTCTGTGTTCTCCCATCTCTACCTCTGGTTCAAATAATCTCTTGTGGCCTAAATCGGTGCCTACACCGTAAAATTACCACCTTCAACTTCAGAGACTAATTCTATCTGCGCAGCCCTTGCAAGCTTTTCCGTGAAAATCCGGCTAAAACGGGCTTTCTATCGCCATGATCAGCTAAGTCCGGTGGTCTTCTGGAAAGATTGATCAGGACCCGCTAAACTAGCCCACTACAGCCGCCCGGAGGCAGTACTATTAAAGATCAAGCTAACTTAACTGTTTGACTCACTACTTTGGCCAACCCACTTTAAACAGTGATGAACTCATTTTCTTTCAAATTGTCTGATCAATAGCCCTTGAAAAACACCTTAACTATATGCAAATTTTGAATTCTATCACCGGATATTGCCTGCTAATTATACTATCTTTCTGTCAATTTACGATGGCTGAGAGCGATTTCCTCCCAAACAACAGCCAACTAACTGCCGCTCAGCTGGCCCCCGATACCTTGATAAAAAACAGTTTCCTTCCTGTTAATGAAGCATTTGAGCTTGAAGGCTGGATTGACCAAACAGGAAATATCCGGCTTGTCTGGCAAATTGCGGAGAATTATTACCTCTACCGGCACAGGTTTAAATTTTCCTTTAACGATGGTTCTAAAAAATCACTACAGCCCGAGCTTAGCAAAGGCAAGCAGAAACAGGATGAATACTTTGGCGATGTGGAGGTCTATTACCACCAGGCCAGCGTAACCATTCCCATTGAGACCCCTCGATCAGCTGACGAATCGGTGATGACGCTTGAGGTGAGCTACCAGGGCTGTGCTGATGCAGGCCTATGCTACCCACCCCAGACTCGACAGGTATCATTCAGAGATGACCAGGCTGTCATCTCTGATATGAAAAAAACCCCACCCAGATCCGGCGGCCCTGTTACTGATGAACAGGTCTACCTACAGATGCTCGCCTCGGCACGTTTGACACAGATAATCGGCCTGTTCCTGTTAGCAGGTCTGGCGCTGACTTTTACACCCTGTGTACTGCCGATGATACCGATTGTCTCCAGCATTGTGCTTGGTCAAGGAAAATACCCCGGTAGAAGGCGAGCCTTCGCCCTATCTTTTACCTATGTTTTGGCGATGGCAACAACCTACGCTATAGCCGGAACCTTGACCGGTTACTTCGGGGCCGAATTCAATCTGCAGATGAAGATGCAGTCCCCACTGTTTCTGGGTGTTATTGCTGCGTTGTTTGCACTGCTTTCCCTGGCCATGTTTGGTCTCTGGGAACTTCGATTGCCGGCATTTATCCAGAACCACTTGCAACAGATCAGCCAAAGACATACCGGAGGCACCTATATGGGTGTTGCGCTAATCGGACTGATCTCCACACTGATTGTTTCTCCCTGCGTTTCCGCACCATTGGCGGGTGCACTGGTATTTATCAGCAGTACTGGAAGCCCACTTCTGGGTGGCATCGCACTGCTCGCTATGGGGTTGGGTATGGGACTACCTCTGCTGATAATTGGCACCTTTGGTACTGAGTTCATGCCTCAAGCGGGCCAATGGATGAATCAGGTTAAGGTCTTTTTCGGTGTGCTCTTGCTGGGCATTGCGATCTGGATGCTTGGCCGGGTGATACCGGGGTCATTGAGTTTGTTGCTTTGGGCCATCCTGAGTATTGGTTACTCCATTTACTTAGGCTCAATACGGGTACTGAAACGTTTTTCGCTGAAGCAGCCACTAGAACTGGCAGGCTTGGTACTCCTGGTGTACGGCGCAATACTCGCAGCTGGCGCTGCAACCGGGGGCAGCAATCCATTAACCCCGCTGGCAAATCTGCAGCCCCATGATAACCGCGAGAACAATAACATTTTGTCGCAGTTTCAACCGATCAGCAATAGTAGCGAGCTGGATCAGATACTGGAAAAAGCAGCTGCGGCCAAAATGCCGGTTATGCTCGACATCTATGCCGACTGGTGCATCTCCTGCCAGATCCTGGAACATCAGGTTTTTCCACAGCAGAAGGTCAGCACCCAGTTACAAAAATTTGTGCTGACCCGCATTGATGTCACCAAAAACACGGCTGAGCACCAGGCTGTGCTTAAAAAATTCAGCCTGTTTGGGCCGCCTGGACTACTTTTTTTCTCATCTGACGGAGATGAAATACGCCAATATCGCATCCAGGGAGAGCTGTCAGCCAGTCAACTGGAGGAACACCTGGTCAATCTTCTTGATCAAATTTAGCACGCCAGCACACCTCAACAACAACCCTATGCCAGCATCTTTTATTAAAAAATGGCGCGAAAATTCTTTAAAACCTTGCTAAACGTAGGCAAAATACATAAACCTGCAAAAATTAGTGAAAATTAACACCCCGCAGCCTAACATTTGGAGCATAAAAACCGGCATGGCTACAGTCCTGGTACTCAATGGACCCAACCTTAACTTATTAGGATCCCGTGAACCTGAGGTTTATGGGAGCACTACGCTTGAGGAGATTAACCAACGCCTCGAACAGCTGGCAACTCATGATGGACACGCGCTGCAAAGCCTGCAAAGCAACTCTGAATCAGAGCTGATTGAACGTATACACGCTGCACGCAACCAGGCTGTCGACTTTATTATCTTCAATCCTGCAGCGTTTACCCATACCAGTATTGCCATCCGGGATGCCCTGCTCGGTGTTGCTATACCCTTTATAGAAGTTCATATTTCCAATGTTCACCAGCGAGAGACGTTTAGAAAACATTCCTATTTCTCCGATATCGCAGTGGGTGTGATATGCGGCCTGGGTAATATTGGATACGATCTGGCCTTGAAGGCCGCACTACATATATTGCCACCAGAACAACCAGAGAGCTGACCTAATGGATATTAGAAAGATAAAAAAACTGATAGAGCTGATCGAAGAATCAGATATTGAAGAGATTGAAATCAATGAGGGCGAAGAGTCGATTCGCATCAGCCGCAGGTCCAGCCAGCCAGCCATAATATCTCAAATGGCACCCTCTTTCCCCGCGATGGCGCCGCTCCCCACCGCGCCAGGCGGCGCAGAGCCCGCAACGGCTGCAAAACCGACGGGGCAAACCATAAAATCTCCTATGGTCGGCACTTTTTACCGTTGTCCCTCTCCTGAATCTGCCCCCTTTGTAGAGGTAGGAAAACAGATCAAAACAGGGGATACCATCTGCGTTGTGGAGGCCATGAAAATGATGAACCATATTGAATCTGATATTAATGGTGTAATCGAGGCCATCCTGGTGGAAGACGGCGAGGCCGTGGAGTTCGATCAACCACTATTTATCGTGGCCAATTAATCACTGATTAGAATAAGGCTCATTCTGAATGTTAGACAAAGTTGTCATTGCCAATCGAGGCGAAATAGCACTACGCATCCTGCGCGCCTGCAAGGAGCTGGGAATCAAAACCGTTGCCGTACATTCGCAGGTGGACGCCGAACAGATGCATGTCCGTCTTGCAGATGAGACAGTATGCATAGGCCCCAACTCCTCCGCAGAAAGCTACCTGAATATCCCCGCTATTATCAGTGCTGCCGAAGTAACCGATGCCATAGCCATCCACCCAGGTTATGGCTTTTTGGCAGAAAATGCAGATTTCGCGGAACAGGTTGAAAATAGCGGCTTTATTTTTGTTGGCCCCACGGCCGATGTTATTCGTCTGATGGGAGACAAAGTCTCTGCCATCAAGTCCATGATAAAAGCGGGTGTGCCCACGGTACCAGGCTCAGACGGGCCCCTGACCGACGATGACAACCATACTCTGGAAGTTGCCCGAAAAGTGGGGTATCCGTTGATCATCAAGGCTGCAGCAGGTGGTGGTGGTCGGGGCATGCGCGTGGTGCGTACCGAAGCAAGCCTGATTAAATCCAAACACCTGACCCAAAGCGAGGCCAAGGCCGCCTTTGGCGATGGCACGGTTTATATAGAAAAGTTTCTAGAACACCCAAGGCACGTGGAGGTACAGATACTGGCAGATGGTCAGGGCAATGTTATTCACCTGGGTGACAGGGACTGTTCACTGCAACGACGACACCAGAAAATATTGGAAGAAGCCCCGGCTCCTGGCATTGATGAAAAGACACGCCAGGCTGTCTATGCCAGCTGTGTTCAGGCATGTATTGACATAGGCTACCGCGGCGCGGGAACCTTCGAGTTTCTGTATGAAGACGGCCAGTTCTTTTTTATCGAAATGAATACCCGGATACAGGTTGAGCACCCTGTTTCAGAAATGGTGACAGGCATCGATATTGTCAAAGAACAGCTAAAAATTGCAGATGGCCAGTCGCTCACGTTAAAACAGGAAGATATTCGTTTCGTGGGCCATGCCATCGAGTGCCGTATCAACGCGGAAAACCCTAAGAACTTCATCCCCTCCCCCGGGCCAGTTAACCTGTTTCACGCACCTGGGGGGCCGGGCATCAGGGTCGACTCACATCTTTACAGCGGCTACAACGTGCCTCCCTATTATGATTCATTGATAGGCAAACTGATCGCCCATGGCGAGAACCGGATGACTGCGATTAAAAGGATGCAAACGGCATTGGATGAGACAATCATCGATGGTATCCAGACCAACATCGCACTACAAAGAGATATTTTAAAGGATCGTAATTTTCAGGAAGGCGGCGTGAATATCCATTACCTGGAAAAGAAACTTGGCCTGTAAATTCTTACTTTGAATCTATCCATGTCGACCGCGGAAGAAACTAATATGCAGTGGGTTCAGGTGATCACCGATACAGTCGGCG
>CAYYRK010000065.1:0-7316 GCA_964473915.1 uncultured Pseudomonadales bacterium | reverse complement strand
TTGATCGATTTCGGCTGCGGCTCAGGCGTGCTTGGCGTTGCAGCAGCACTGCTTGGCAGCCGGGAAGTAATCAGTTTGGACATCGATCCTCAAGCACTGTTGGCAACCACGGCTAACGCAAAAAAAAATAATGTGGCGGAAAAACTGAAAGTTGATTACCCAAACAGGTTCATTGAAAAACCAGCAGATATACTTATTGCCAACATACTATCTGGCCCTCTGATCCAGCTGGCGCCTCAATTGACCCGCCTGATTAAGCCCGGCGGGGTGATCGTTCTTTCAGGTATTCTCCAGGAACAGGTTGACCAGATCATCAAAACCTACCAGAGCGCGTTTACCCTCTGCGAACCAACAGTTCGAGATGGCTGGGTTAGAATTGAGGGTTTAAGATGCAGTTAACACTGGCCGCATAGTTTTCTCAAAAATGGATCAACCCTTGCTAACCCGATGCCCCCACTGCCAGACTCTGTTCCATATCAGACAGGAAGATCTGGATATAGCCAACGGAGAGGTACGCTGCGGTCTCTGCCTACAGGCTTTCAATGCCGCTGTTCAGGGGACTAATGATCACAACGATCCCTTGGCTACACCGCTACCTACTGAGTTAAAGCAGGCACAAGACCCCAGAAAAACCGAACCAGAATCAACCAACCCTGCGCATGAACAAAACGGGCACGCCTTCACAGCCACTCCCGCTTCAAAGCACACTCCACCACTTCTTGGCCAGGAACTCATACCCAGCAGCGAAGAGATCAGTGCTTTGAAAATAGGGGTGGAGAGTATCGACTCGATACTTGCTCAAAAGAGCAGGCCAGCTGGAAGAAAGTTCTCATTATGGCTCGTGCTTAGTCTTGCTTTCGCACTGTTACTGGCATCCCAGTGGACCTGGGTTAACCGGTCAACACTATCTCAGCTACCTAAGCTAAGACCCTGGTATGTGATGATCTGCAACCAATTAAATTGCGAAGTCCCCGCATATCTGGCGATCCCGCAGATACACACTAAGGCCTTGACCATCAAGGCTGATCCCGACCAAAGCGGGCAGCTAATCGTTGACCTAATTATCATTAACAGGGCTAAATTTTCCCAGTCACTGCCAGGTCTGACCTTGCAATTTTTCGACCTGAATCAAAATTTACTGGCTCAAAGAACTTTCCAGCCCGGAGAATACCTCAATCCATCGAGTTCACTGCGATCTATGCCGTTGAACGTAGCGATACATATTTCATTTTCCATTATTGAGCCAAACGGGGGTGCCGTTAACTATTCTGTACAACTAACCCCAGCCGATAATTCCGGATAAATCTAATTCTGGCCTTTTATCAAGCGGCCCTCAAGGGTATCATTCGCCTTCTGTGCTGAGCACAGTGATAACCAACTATGCCTTATATGGTCAGTAGTAAACATCAAACTTCATTACAACCAGACCTCTAACCCTTTTAGCACCCATATTTCACCAACATGTTTAGCATCGGCCCTTACATAATCAACAGCCGCCTGGCGCTGGCACCTATGGCGGGTATTTCAGATAAGCCGTTTCGCAGCCTGTGTCGGCGCTACGGTGCAGGCATAACGTTCAGTGAAATGGTCACCTGCGATCAACGCCTATGGAACTCAACAAAATCAGCCTGGCGACTGGACAGTGAGGGTGAAGCCGAGCCACGAATAATCCAAATCGCAGGCTCTGACCCGTTAATGATGGCTCGTGCTGCACAAATGGTCGCACACAATGGTGCCCATATCGTTGACATCAATATGGGATGCCCAGCAAAAAAAGTTTGCAACAAGGCTGCGGGGGCTGCGCTGCTGCGCGATGAAAAACTGGTGGGTCGCATTCTGGATGCCGTAGTGCAAAATACCTCTGTACCTATCACCTTGAAAATAAGAACCGGCTGGGACAAAACGCACAAAAATGCAGTTGCTATCGCTAAACTTGCCGAAAATTCAGGGATAGCCGCGCTCACTATTCACGGCCGAACAAGGGCCTGCGGCTTCAAGGAGGACGCAGAATATGAAAGCATTGCCGAAGCGAAAAACTGTGTCAAAATTCCTGTTATAGCCAATGGAGATATAAACAGCCCTGAACTTGCTCAATATGTATTAGACTATAGCGGAGCTGATGCCATAATGATTGGCCGCGCAGCCCAAGGAAGACCGTGGATTTTTGCGCAGATAGAGCACTACCTGAATACAGGGAAACACCTGCCAGCACCAGGCCTGGAGGAGATGTCAGCACTAATCAAAGAGCATCTGATCGAGCTGTCACACCATTATGGTGAATTTTCTGGAATACAAATTGCGCGCAAGCACGTAGGCTGGTACCTTGGCCAGGTTTCGCAGGACAGACAACCCAGCCGAAACTTTAATCGTCTATGCTCACTGACGGAGCAGCTGGCTTTTATTGAAAAATTCTTTGATGCGAATCAAAACCCAGCGTTAAGCTGACCAAGCACTCAGGGTCAATGACCGCCTGACACTGCTGAAATGTAGAGAGAAAATCGCCAAATGGTAACAACAGCAACCACCAATATAAAAAAACTGATTAGCGGTCACACATTACGCGAATGCGTTCAGCACTCTATGGCCGTTTTTTTTGAACATCTAGACGGGCAGTCCACCACAGACCTCTATGAGATGGTGATGACTGAAATGGAAGCCCCGCTGCTGGAATCGGTCATGAATCACACCTGCGGGAATCAAACCAGAGCATCCGAACTGCTAGGCTTAAACAGAGGTACTTTGCGAAAAAAATTAAAGCAATACAACCTGCTGTAACGGCAGCAAAAAAAGCCTATCAATAATGAGGGCAGGCCACTGGCATAGCAATACCATGCTGGAATCCTCAACTTATGAACTCAGCCTGCACACCAACAGAAATAACATCCAATCAGATCATTTACCAGGTAGCGGAATATTAATTTTATGACAGGACAAAGCATTCGAATTCGAAGAGCACTGATCAGCGTTTCAAACAAATCTGGCATTGTAGAGTTTGCCAGGAGTCTTGCCAAGCACGGTGTGGAGATCCTATCCACAGGTGGCACGTTTGCGCTCCTCAGTAAAAACAGCATTCAGGTAACGGAGGTATCCGATTACACCGGCTTCCCGGAGATGATGGATGGGCGCCTAAAAACACTCCACCCCAAAGTACATGGTGGAATATTAGGTCGCCGCGGTATTGATGATCAAGTAATGGCTGAACAGCAGATCAACCCCATCGACATGGTGGTCGTTAATCTATATCCCTTCCAGGAAGTTACACGCAACCCTGAATGCGACCTGCAAACTGCTATTGAGAATATCGACATTGGTGGCCCTACCATGCTTCGCTCCGCCGCCAAAAACAATAAAGACGTTGCCGTAGTAGTAGACTGCCTCGACTACCAGAGTATTCTGGATGAGATGCAGGAAAATGCGGGAGAACTTTCCAGTGATTCACGCTTCAACCTTGCCGTCAAAGCCTTCGAGCATACCGCTCAGTATGACGGCGCTATCGCTAACTATCTTGGCTTGATTCTGGAGGATGGCAAATCCCCCTTCCCCAGAACTTATTCAGTCCAGTACCGCAAAACACAGGATATGCGCTATGGCGAAAATCCTCACCAGAAAGCCGCATTTTACCTTGAGCACAACCCGGTTGATGCCAGTGTTTCCACCGCCATCCAGATTCAAGGCAAGGAACTATCCTATAACAATGTCGCAGACACAGATTCAGCCCTGGAGTGCGTTAAACCTTTCGCCGAGCCAGCCTGCGTGATCGTCAAACATGCAAACCCCTGCGGGGTTGCGCTGGGGGCCGATATTGGCGATGCCTACAATCAAGCATTTGCTACCGATCCAACCTCAGCCTTTGGCGGAATTATCGCTTTTAACCGTGAGCTTGATGAAGCCACCGCCCAGAGTATTATTGACCGACAGTTTGTCGAAGTGATCATTGCTCCCACTATTTCCGAAGGGGCCAAAACAGTTCTGGCAAGCAAGACAAATGTACGGGTCCTCAGTTGCGGCGAGTGGGCACCACAAAAATTACCCAGCCTTGATTTCAAACGGGTCAACGGCGGTTTGCTGGTGCAAGACACAGACCTTGGTATGATTAACGAATCCGAACTCAAAATGGTCACAAAACGTGCACCCACTGAAGAGGAGCTGGCTGATCTGCTGTTTGCCTGGGAAGTTGCTAAATTTGTAAAATCCAATGCTATTGTCTATGCCCGCAATGGCCGGACCATCGGCGTGGGCGCTGGCCAAATGAGCCGCATCTACAGTGCCAGAATTGCCGGCATCAAGGCCGAAGATGAGGGGTTAACGGTGCCGGGATCAGTGATGGCTTCCGATGCGTTTTTCCCCTTTCGAGACGGGCTTGATGCAGCCGCACAGGCAGGGATTACTGCTGTCATTCAGCCGGGCGGATCCATGCGTGATGAGGAGGTAATAGCCGCCGCCGATGAGCACGGCATGGCTATGGTTTTTACCGGAATGCGTCATTTCAGGCACTAAAATCAAGGGGCGGCCTAATCGCTCTCTGAAGAACTCACGCAACGGAACTGAGATCACAGCATGACAAATATTCTAATCATTGGCGGCGGTGGACGCGAACATGCACTCGCCTGGAAAGCGGCGCAATCTGACAAAGTGGAAACGGTCTTTGTCGCACCAGGAAACGCGGGTACAGCAAGAGAACCTGGCATTGAGAATGTAGCCATTGATACCCTGGACTTCCCTGCTCTAGCGGACTTTGCCACCAGCAACAACTGCAGGTTAACCATCGTCGGCCCCGAAGTACCCTTAGTCGAAGGCATAGTGGATTATTTTCAAAACAATAATCTGCGCTGTTTTGGACCCAGCCGCGGTGCCGCGCAACTGGAAGGCTCTAAAGCCTTTACCAAGGATTTTCTAGCCAGACACCAGATCCCCACGGCCCAGTATGGTAACTTTACAGAGATTGCACCAGCGGTTGCCTATATCAAGGAAAGGGGTGCTCCCATCGTAGTTAAAGCCGATGGCCTGGCCGCTGGCAAGGGCGTTATTCTTGCCAAAACCGAACAGGAGGCGATCGCTGCTGTAGAAGATATGCTAGCGGGCAACGCCTTTGGCACTGCTGGCAGCCGGGTTGTTATTGAGGAGTTTTTAATCGGCGAGGAAGCCAGCTTTATCGTCATGGTAGATGGCGAGAACATTCTGCCACTGGCCACTTCCCAGGACCACAAGGCCCGAGATAATGGCGACACCGGCCCCAATACCGGCGGGATGGGTGCCTATTCTCCAGCGCCAGTGGTTACCCAGGAAATTCACGACCGGGTAATACGCGAGGTGATCAAACCCACCGTTGAAGGTATGGATCGTGAGGGTAACCGTTACACCGGTTTTCTTTATGCGGGCCTGATGATCGCCCCGGATGGCACACCCAAAGTATTGGAATATAATTGCCGATTTGGCGATCCTGAAACTCAGCCCATCATGCTGCGACTTAGGTCGGATCTGGTGGAACTGTGCAATGCGGCACTGGATGGAACACTTGATAAAATAACTGCTGACTATGACGCTCGCTGCGCTGTTGGCGTAGTGATGGCCGCAGGTGGCTATCCTAACAGCTACGCTAAGGGTGATGTAATCAGTGGCCTGCCGCAAGTAGATAGCGAGGGGGAGAAAGTATTCCATGCTGGCACAAAAGATCATGACGGCCAGATTACCACCAGTGGCGGCCGGGTGCTTTGCGTTACGGCCCTGGGCAGCACGGTCACCCAAGCCCAACAGCGCGCCTATCAACTAGTGGAAAAAATCTCCTGGAATAAAGCCTTTTACCGAACCGATATTGGTTATCGGGCCATTGCCCGAGAGATAGAGTAGGTTAATACCATCTAGCCTGCCAGTAAAAGATAACCTGTTCACTCTCAAATAGGTATTAATCGTGCTCAATAATAATAAAATTTTGGGCCGCCTCACGCCATTGCAGCGTGACTGATTCACCTGGTGCGGGGAAATCTTGCACTAAATGCGTTCCAGATAAACCTGCAACAAACGCAGCATCTAAACCCGCCACTTCAAACTCTACATCTGATATTGCAATGCCATCAACAAAGGTTTTGAGCCGATGCACACCCTTTGCCAATAAACCCCAGGCAATCACCATGCCATAACCGTTATCATCATCACCACAAACGCTATGCGTGTCCTTGCGCGAGGAGCCATAGGCAACAGGGAGTTTTTCTGCATTATCAATTTGGATCTCAATTATTTTGGCATCACATGCCCAACCTTGAATTAAACCTATTCCACTTTGGATAGAACCTTCAGCTGGAACCTCTGGATATGCTGCTGAATTCGATTCAATAACTAACAAGTCAAACGAGCCTATTAGATTTTGCTCGTCAAAAAAAGAACTTGTTTTTGGGCTATCGAAATATAGGAAAAATTGATAGGTATCCGCATTAGGTAGATAACCCAAAGGGATTTTGGTGACCCTTGGGAAAGGGCAGCCTGCAGAAAAATCCATAGGCACATAATCTAGTGAAATGCTTACTTTCCTATTAGCAACATCTAGCAACACTTGGTTCATGGTTACAGCTGCACAGCTATGGCCATGCTCTATAGATAAAAAAACAGGGGTTGAGCGTGTAGGAGTTTGTGGCAGTGGATCAATTGTATAGTATGCGTTTTCTATTGCAGCTGACCAGGCCTGCGGGGAGATAAGGAGTAATAGAACGCATAGAAACCCCAATAATTTTCTTAAAAAAAATCCCTTCTTATTCAAAACTTATCTCCATATATAAAAATATTTTGGTGTGCATCAATACTACGCGCAACTAAAAAGAAAAAACAGGCGCCAAATTGACCTGGAAAAAATACCAGGGGACCTCCCAGCGCTACTTGATCAGAATTTCCCAATGAGCAGTTCCGATAGGCGCTAGCCCTTTCCTGAAAGCGCCTAACCCGGTGGCCACATAAAATCGCGCCCACCCAATAGATGCACATGCAGATGAAAAACTGTTTGACCAGCAGCTGAGCCATTATTAATCACCAGCCGAAATGCCTCTGCGTAACCCTCTTGAGCCGCCACCTGAGATGCCACTTTTAGCAGGTGGCCCAGCAAAGGGGTATCTGTAGACTCAGCCTCAGATAGCTGCACGATGGGTTTCTTCGGAATCACCAAAATATGCATCGGCGCCTTAGCATTAACATCCCTGAAAGCCAGACTCAACTCATCTTTGTAAACTATATCTGCAGGTATCTCCCGGTTTATTATTTTGCTAAAAATTGTCGGCCCCATATTCTCCCCTCGAATATTGTTGCTACAAATATAATCCGCCTGTCATAAG
>CAYYRK010000064.1:0-13342 GCA_964473915.1 uncultured Pseudomonadales bacterium | reverse complement strand
GTTCAGTAACGCAAATAGGCCGCCAACAAACAAGCACCACACCATTCAACCTAGAATCCCCAGTTGGACAGGATAATTATATCGGTGTAATACCTCGATGCTTAAAACGTGGTGGGCGACGCTTTTTAGCCATTTCCAGAGCGCGTATCAGCACCTTACGGGTGTCCTTCGGGTCGATTATGTCATCAACCAGCGCCGCCTGGGCAGCAGGTAGTATGTTGGTTTTGGATTCAAACTCTCGGATTTTTTCCTCTCGCAGCTGGGGGCCATTGGGTAATTTCGCGTACTCTTTACCAAATAGAATATCCACTGCATCATCAGGTGAAATAGGGCTAAAGGTGGCCAGCGGCCAGGCAACGATCAAGTCTGGCTGCATGCCCAAACTATTCATGCCGTAATGAGCCAGCCCGTAGGCCTTACGCATCATAACGGTGAGCCGTGGCACAGTCGCGTGCTCTATCTCGTAGATCATCCGCGTAGACCAGCGGATAATACCGGCCATTTCAGATTCAGGGCTGGGGTAGTAACCAGGAATATCCTGCAGAAAAATGAGCGCAATGCCATAGACATCACAAAAATTGATAAACCGGCATATTTTCATGCAGGCTTTCACATCAAGCGTGCCGGACATCCACTCAGGTTGATTGGCAATAAAGCCTACTACCCGGCCATTCATTCTGGCCATACAGGTCACAACATTACTGCCAAAATCTGGTTTAAACTCAAAATAGTTGCCGTCATCAACCAGCGACTTAATCACCTCCAATATGTCATAGGCGAAGCGCATATCGGTAGGTACAATTTGCTCAAGCTCATCGCATGAACGCTCGGCAGAGTCACTACTCTTAACATGGGGTGGTAACTCTTCGCAGTTGGAGGGCAGATAGCTTAAAAACTCTTTGATCTTTGCGATGCATTCCCGGTCATCCTTCACCAACAGGTCAGCCATCCCACTCTCTTCAACATGCTTGCGAGCACCACCCAGCTCTTCCAGTGTGATATCAACACCCATTTTGCTTTTCAGCAGCGCTGGGCCAGCAATCATCATGCAGGACTGCTCGGTCATGGGAACAAAGTCAGCAATGGCGGACAGGTTAGCATGAGCACCGATACACAGGCCCATCATGGCGCAGACAATGGGTACCTGACCGGAGAGGGAGACCAGATTAGAAAACTGAGGGTTATCATAAGCACCCTGCGAACTAACCTCCTCCTCCAAACGGGCACCGGTACCTTCACAAAGAATGATTAGCGGGAATTTCTGCTCGTGAATCAAGCGTTTCAGGCGGGTAAATTTCCACTCACACACCTTGCCCATTGAGCCACCTCGAAACTGCATATCATAGGCAGCAACGCCCACCATACGGCCATCCACCTTGCCATACCCGACCACCATGCCATCACGAGGGGTTTCTCCCGGTTTGGTGCTACTGGCCAGATCAGACTCTCGGGCCAGAGGTGCAATTTCGGTAAAACTGCCCTCATCAACCAGCAGGTCAACCCGCTCCTTAGCGGACAACATTCCACGCGCATGTCGTTTGGAATAATCTAAAGCATCCAGCGCTTGTTTCTTATCCAGAAAAGGCTGAAGAAAATCAATCATGGGGGTGTCATCGATCATAGGAAACTCTTATTGTTTGTTAAGCTCAGGGAGATATCACATGGGGCTTTAATTATTAATCATCATCGTCCTCATCTTCATCCTCATCTGGAACAAACTTTTTAATATAGCCGGTGTGAATATCACCATTGATAAAATCGGTATCCTCCATAATCCTGGCATGCAGGCTAATGGTTGATTTCAGGGGATCAATACAGATCTCATTCAGGGCCCGTCGCATAATTTTGATCGCGCCCTCACGGGTCAAATCAAAGGCGATCAATTTGCCGATCATGGAATCATAATAGATCGGCAAACTGTAACCCTGGTACAGCTGCGTTTCAAAGCGCACCCCAAAACCAGCCGGGGCACGATAGTGTTCGATGGTTCCAGGGCAGGGCATAAAATTAAAATCAGGGTTTTCAGCGTTGATCCGGCACTCAATGGCCCAACCGCGAATTGACAGGCTTTCATAGTCAAAGTCCAGCGCTGTACCGTTGGCAATTTGAATCTGTTGTTTGACCAAATCAACACCGGTGACCATCTCTGTCACGGGGTGCTCAACCTGAATTCTTGAGTTGATCTCAATGAAGTAGAAGTTACCGGCCTGATCAAGCAAAAACTCCACCGTACCGGCGTTGGTGTAGTTAACCGCTTTGGCTGCTTTGATAGCCATTTCGCCCATCTGACTGCGCATCGTATCATCCAGCGCAGGTGAGGGAGCCTCCTCAATTAGCTTCTGGAAACGGCGTTGCACGCTACATTCGCGCTCTCCCAGGTGGATGATCTTGCCTGTATGATCCCCCAGAATCTGAAATTCAATATGACGAGGATCAACAACACACTTCTCTATATATACCTCATCATTTCCACAGGCCGCTTTGGCTTCCGCTTTGGCGATCATAAACTCTTCAGCCAGCATTGCCCGGTCTGAGCAGACCCGAATTCCCCGCCCTCCGCCGCCGCCTGTGGCTTTTATCATCACCGGATACCCGATCTTATCAGCAATAGACGCCGCTTCTTTCAGATCGGCAACGCCACCTTCACTGCTGGGAATCAGTGGTATGCCAGCTTGGCGCATCAACCGCTTGGCATTGATCTTATCGCCCGCTTGCTCGATGGTGAGTGCCGAAGGGCCGATAAACACCAGGCCTGCCGCCTCAACAGCCCGGGCAAATTCAGCACTTTCTGCAAGAAAACCATAGCCGGGGTGGATCGCCTCAGCACCGCTACTTTTCGCCACCTCAATAATGTTATCAATGACCAGGTAACTTTTAGCACTGGGGGGTGCTCCAATACAGTGTGATTCATCAGCCAGGGTAACATGCAGGCTTAGGGCATCCGCTTCAGAAAAAACTGCAATGGCGTGAATCTCCATCTCCTGGCATGCACGAATAACACGTACGGCTATCTCCCCACGGTTGGCAATAAGAATTTTTTTAAACATGATGATTGACGAGTGTCCTGTGAATATTTTTAGTTATTATCGAACCAAGATCTTGGCAAATGATCCTTACTCCTCTGCCTCTAACACAAACATCAGGGCACCATCACCCAGAGCCTGCTCATTTTCGGCAGCGACTTTTACAATCTTGCCCGCAGCAGGGGCCTTAACTTTCTGGAACATCTTCATGGTTTCCAATAGCGCTAATGTCTGCTTCTTCTTAACGATATCGCCCACCTCAACAAAGCAAGCCTGGTCGGGTGCTGGTTTGCGATAAAAGACTCCTGACATTGGGGTTTTAACTTCAATCTCTTTACTCATAATTGTTCCTTTTTTATAGGCTTATTACGGAATATTTATTTAATCAACTGCTTACGCAGGCGGAGTTCCATGAGATTTGGCTTTCTCAGGTAACACCTCAACCTTGTCTTTCAATATATCAAGTGCCTCGAGCAGACGTTTACGCGTATCTGCTGGATGAATAATCTCATCAAGCAGTTGAGCCGTCGGGGTGTGCGCCGCTTCAAAGACATCGACAGATTCGCGAGCTGCGCTGATGTAGGGATGGTACTCCTCCTGTTTAATACCCAGCCGGGGTTCTTGAGACAGGTCGATGCGGGAGGCAGAAACGCTAAACTCAGCCAACGGCCAGGCATAGATAAGATCAGCACCCATCCCCTTGACCCCACCAAAGATGACGCTGCCAGCATCACCACATGACTGACGTAAAATGACACTAATTTTGGGTATTGTGCAGTTTGCATAAAGATGAATAATTTTGGCCCCATGCCGAGCTGCACCCAGTTGTTCCTCCTCTTCAGAGGGCAATATTTTTGGTGTATCAACCAGGTTGATCAAAGGGATTCCATAGGCATCTAACACCTGGAGAAAACGATAATATTTGTCACAGGCATCACGAGTCATCAAGCTTGCCCGGTGTTTTGGATTACAAGCAACAATACCCACCACCTGACCACCCAGGTGGGCAAAGAGTGTAGTCAACTGGGGTGCATAGGTCTCTTTGAGTTCAAAAAACTCACCGTCATCTACCAACTCTGTCACAAGATCATGAATGGAGTAATCGTGTTCAAAATTACCAGGCACCCATTCACACAGGCGATCAACAGAGCGATCCCTGGGATCACTGGTTTCTCGGGTGGGCGGCTTTTGCTGGAAGTGGCTGGGCAGATAGTCAAGCAGCTTGCGGGTATAGGCAATGGTTTGCGCATCATCCTCACCCACTCTGTCACAGGTGCCTGACAGGGCCATATGATAATCTCCTGCGCCCACATCATCGGTCATCTTTTCTGAGGTGGCAGCTTGAACCATGCGTGGGCCACCCAACCACAGGTGTGCGGTGCCACGGGTCATAAAGAGAAAATCGGTCATGCAGGGCGCATAGGCCTGACCAGCTATACACGGCCCCATCAGCACGGTAATTTGTGGGACAACACCGGAGTAGATCCCCTCCGGCCAGAAAAACCACTCCAGGGAGGAGATGGCGACATCCTCCCAACCTAACCGGCCTCCGGCTGAATCAAGCAACCAGACGATAGGAATTCGATTTTGAGCGGCATATTCAAACAGCTTCACCATCTTGGTGATATGCTGAGTACCCAATGAACCGGCGAGTACTGAAAAATCACTGGCATACAGGGCCACAGGGCGAGAGTGTACCTGGCCATATCCGGTAATCGCCCCATCACAGGGTGATTGTTCGGCAGAGAGTTGTCGGCCATCAATCCGCTCACTTGTTGCCCGCGCACCTGAGCCCAGCTCAACGAAGGTATTTGGATCAAGCAGTGCGGCAATACGGTCTCGGGGTAACATCTTCCCCTTGGCAACGTGTTTCTCGGTGATCTTTCTGTTGCCACCCTCGATATTTTGCTGCAGCAGCAGTTCAAACCTGGCAATTTTTTCCTGCATGATAGGATCCATGAGCGCCTCTTCTCTTTATTGTTAGTGGTGACCTCTAGGCGGGGACTATGCCGCGCTTATGCTCTGGCAGCGTTTTTTTCATGCCACTCAGAACCTCTAACGCCCTGATCAGTACTGGCCGAGTATCTTTGGGGTTGATCACCACGTGGGACGTATAGAGGTTGGTCCAAAAGTTAGCGCAGGTCAGAACGCTGTACTGATCCTGCAATATCTTCAAAAGGCGATCATGTATCTCATCGTAATTCCCCTCCTCTTTCGCTTGAGCCAGCTCCTTATTAAATACCGATTGAAGCACTGTTTCTGCCCCTGTAGGTGCGTATTCAGCAGTAGGCCAGGCTACAATCAGGTCTGGGGACATTCCTCGACCGCCCATCACGATATTTCCGCCACCGTATGAGCGCCTGAGCTGCAGCGTTAACTTGGGAACCGTTAAGCGTGTATAAGCGTGCAACAACTTGGCCCCATGGCGCAATATACCTCTGCGTTCCCAGCTATCACCCGGCACAAAACCACTGGTATCAACCATGTTCAACAACGGAATGTTGAAAGCATCCAAAAACGTCATAAAACGCTGGTACTTATCGGATGAGTCCATCTCCAGTACACCGCCCCACTCATCACAATTATTGGCAACAATACCCACTACCTGGCCGCCCAAGCGGGCAAAACCAATCACCAGATGGGGCGCGTACTCATCTTTAAGTTCAAAAAAATCACTGTGGTCAACAATCAGTTCAATAATTTCATGTATATCGTAAGTGTAGCGCGGGTCATCTGGCATCACCTCAAGCAGCGCATCTTCGGTACGATCAACAGGATCAGAAACCTCCTTAACGGGTGGTTTCTCAAAACAGTGCATCGGCAGATAGGAGAGCAACTCCTGGGTTTTAGCTATCGCTTTTTCATCGCTATTAACCAACAGGTCGCACTGACCGGCTTGCTCCATATGCATGGTGCCACGGCCTGAATTCTCATCCTTACGCTCACCGCCGAGCCACATAAAACTGCTCTTTTCGTTCATGATAAGAAAATTACATAGATTGGCTGCATAGGCCATCAGCCCGGTACAGGGCCCCAGCACCAGACCCACAGTAGGCACCAAACCAGAGATCGTGGAGAGGTTTCTGAGTACGCGGGAAAAACCATCAAACCCAACATCGCCACGTTTAAGGGTGTATCGCTCTCCGCTGGAATCAAACATCATCACCAGCGGCATACGCATTTTGCCAGCCCAACCGATAAAATCAGCCATTTTCCAGGCACCCTGGTTACCCAGAGTCCCGCTGAACACGGTAAAATCGGTACCACAGACCGCAACTTGTCGACCATCAACACGGCCAAACCCTACGACCACACCATCACAGGCGCTTCCTGGAGTGACTTGTCCGCTAACGCGGGTGGGCTGAACATCACGGGTCAAACCACCTGCTTCCATAAAACTATCTGAATCGAATAGCAGGTCGATACGCTCTCGGACCGTTAACTTTCCTAGTGCGTGCTGATGATCCTGCTTCTCTTCCCCCCCACCCAATGTGTTCTCTGAATAGAGATTTTGCAGCCGTTGCACGAACCCGTCCATCCACTGGCCCATTGTTGATCACCCCTTATTGTTAATTATTGGTGCGTCTTATTGTTATTGATCTGCGATCTGTTTTTAACCGACGTTTCTTTCTTGTTGTGATAGGTTGGCAGGTCGCATCGGCCCTGACCTGCAAGCTGTAAAATCAGTCACAAAACCAAAATACCCACTCAGAAACCCCGGTTTAAAGCCCTTGACTCCGCTTCTAGAACAGACGTTGATACTTCAGTATTTCATTATCACCCTCTGTGCCATTGGTTATGCTGATGCAGCTCATCGCCTTATCAAGGTACTCAATGTGTGCCTGTACCTCTTCAAGAGCAAGAATACTCTCGTAGCCCGCCAGATCTTTGCCTTCAAGACGAGAAAAGTATTCTATGGTAAGCTCATTGAGTGTCTTGGGGGTATCCATGATGGCCATTATATCGGCGAGGCGCTCATGGTGAGAGTGGATGATTTCTAAGACCCGGCCACGAACATCTTCAACTTCCTGGTTATGTGAGGGCAGGCCCAGCCGAACACTACGCGTCAGCGAACAGATCTTCAGCAGGGAGGCCATATACAGGACAAGCCCCATCCCCTTCATATAGAAGCTGGGAAACTGGTGTGGCGTGATATCCATCAACACATGGTCCCCTAAAAAAATCACATCCCCTACCAGGATGTTAATATGCCCAGGGCAGTGTCCCGGAACATGAACCACTTTGTACCCATTGATAATGCTGTCACCATCTTTAACACGGTGGGTCACCTTGCACCCCTGCAGCTCCTGCTTGCCGCTCATATACATGTCCATCATCTCTTGCACGTTTCCTGACTTAACGCCTGAGCTTTTAAGAAAATTTTCTATCGCTTTTCGCGTCACGCTCAACGCCGCTGGCACATCCTCAATTGCGTTGGCATCATCTTCGTGGACATAGATATCAGCATCATATTTTTTGGTGAAATGTTTCAACCCGCCAAAATGGTCGATATGTCCGTGGGTAATAATTACATTATCAACATCTTTAAGGGATATGTTCTCCTTATAGAACTGGTTAACCACACGAAACGCCTCCTCCATGCTCGCCTCAGAGCTGGTAGAACCAACATCAATTAAAGTGATCTGTTCACCCACAATCAGATAACAACTTGTGTAATGATCACGCCACTCACTGACATTGAAGCTAAACACTGGCAGTCGAAAAATCACCTCACCATTGGAGGATCGGTAGCGTTTAACACCTCGGATACCGAATCGGTTGGCATAGTAGGAGTACACATTGGAGTCGGACGGTTCTTTCTCAAGATCAGCTAACCGCTGATGCGCTAACCGACGGTCAATTCGGCCACTATATTTAATGATTAGTTCGTGCAGGTGCTGAATTTTTTCAGCTGGAATCACCTCATAGGCTCGGTTTACAAAGCGGTCGTATTCAATTTTGGAAAACGTTTGATCTACTATATTCATCCTGATAATAACCTAGCGTAGTTAATGGTGATTCGGAGAGGGGGCAGACGCTCTATCTGTAATGGTCGACCCACTTAACAAGGCAAATGGTTCACTTACACCCTCGCTGCCGTGACCTATCATGCAGTATCTGCCAACCTTGTCAGGCACCTGAAAATCTCTGGTCAGCTGTTGATATTTATCTACGGGGGCTGCGGATATTGTATATAATATATGAATTATCCGAGCTAGAAATCGCCGTTATTGGTCAAATGATTCTAGCCAACTCCGACGCCATATGCCAGCTATAAAATTCTTATGGCGATCACGCAGTTGCCCTGTCGTAAAACCGATGCCCTCCGCGTTACCCCGAAACTTTCCCTGCAAATCTCTCGTTATTTTGTTTTTACTACATCAGATATTACTGGTAGTGTTTTGTCCTAATTTTCAAATGGGCGTTATTGTGCTCCCGGCAAAAAACACTCAGATCACAAAAAACAGGTAACTTAATAATGATTTTCGACCCCATCATCCCCGAAAGCCGAGCAAAATCAGCTATAGAACAAGGTTTCTGGCGCAATAAAACTGTCATTGAATATTTTGATGAGGCGGTCAGTGTTAACCCCGAAAAAACAGTAATCGTCGACTATCGAAGCGAAAGCGGAACCCGCAACACCCTATCCTATCGTCAACTCCAACAAAGGGTTGACCGTATGGCGCTGGGCCTGATCAACCTCGGTATTAATAAAGGTGATGTCGTCTCTTTTCAGCTACCCAACTGGTGGCAGTTTATCGCCATCCACCTGGCATGTTTGCGCATTGGTGCGGTCAGCAACCCCTTGATGCCGATCTTCCGTCATAGAGAACTCGCCTTTATGCTGGGTTACGCAGAAACCAAACTAATGATTGTCCCCAACGAATTTCGCAAATTCAATTATCCAAAAATGCTCGAAGAGCTGCGGTCAGACCTACCAAAGCTTGAACATCTGCTGGTCATTGGTGGCGAAGGGGATAACAGCTTTGAAAAGGTACTGACAGACACCCACTGGGAGAAGCAGATGGATGCTAATGCACTGTTTGCGGAACGAAAACCGGAGCCCAACGATGTGATACAGTTGATGTATACATCGGGCACAACTGGCGTGCCCAAGGGGGTGATGCACACCTCTAACACCCATATTTGCATGGACATTATGTTTAATGAACGCACCCAGTTATCAACAGAAGATGTGATTTTAATGGGTTCTCCTCTGGCCCACCAAACCGGTTTTATGTATGGGATGATTTCGCCCATACTACTCAAAGCCAAAACTGTACTACTTGACTCCTGGTCAGCCGATACCGCCTGGGAACTGATTCGTGATGAGGGCGTCACCTTCACGATGGGGGCCACTCCGTTTCTGGCAGATCTGATCGAGTCACCGCTCGCCAAAGAGTGTACCACCGATGCTTTTAAAACCTACGTTTGTGGGGGCGCCCCTGTTCCACGAGTGCTCGTTGAAAAAAGTATTGAACAGCTCAATATCAACATTCTCTCAGTTTGGGGTATGACTGAAAATGGTGTCGTAACAACCACCCACATCAATGACAATGACGAGAAAATATTTAATACCGATGGTAACGCCATGACCGGTATGGAGGTCAGAATCGCCGACAGCAATGGCCAGGAACTGCCTGCAGGCGAAGAGGGCCGACTTCAATCACGTGGCCCCTCCACATTTGTAGGTTATCTAAAGCGGCCGGAAGCTTACGATGTCGATAACAATGGCTGGTTTGACACCGGAGACCTGGCAAAAATGGATAGTGATGGCTATATCCGTATCAGCGGGCGGTCGAAAGATATTATTATACGTGGCGGGGAGAACATCCCCATTGTGGAGGTTGAAAACGCCCTGTATAAACACCCAGCGACTCAAGACGTTGCCATCGTTGCGATGCCCGATGCACGCCTGGGTGAACTGGCCTGCTGTTTTGTAACATTGGAACAGGGCAGATCGGTAACTTTTAAGGAGATGCAGGCTTTTCTGGGCGAAAATGGTTTTGCCAAACAGTATTGGCCCGAGCGGCTAGAGTACCTGGATGAAATGCCCCGCACCGCCAGTGGCAAAATTCAAAAATATAATCTGCGTGAAATAGCCAGTGGTTTTGTCCAAAAAACCTAGCCCAGATAAAACCGCCTCCGCGCTACTGGTCTCTCAGGATATCTACGCCTGGCGGCGGTTCGAATATAAACTGCTCAGGCTTGATTTCAAGATTTACCTCTATATTTTGAAAAGTGATGCGTGAGCGTTGCCCAAGAGAGTCAGTCAGATCCATCCGGGTCAGATCATGACCTGAAAAATAGAGCGTCAACTGTTCAAACAGGCTGTCAGGCTGCAAGGGGGTTAGTTCAAATAGACTCTCGCCAGGATCTGACGGCCTGAATCTGACCTCAAATGCCGTTTCAAGTGATTCAATTTCACCACTTAATAGAAGGATAGGCGTTTGTGACAGTCTCAAATCCAACGCCTGTACAATCACCTGCTCCAGGTCCGGATCGTACACCGATAGCTGATAACCATCTGAAACCACCAGCTGCTCAAAGGGTACCTCGCTATGCCAGTAGAGTTTACCGGGCCGCTGAACCATCATGCGACCCTGCACCTCCTGCACAAAACTACCCGCACCATCAAAGGAGGTCTGGCGAAAGTCTGCGGAAAATGTGTTTATTTTTTCCAAAAGAGAGGCCAGCTCTGCTGCTGGAGAAGACCCCTCGTTACCGGTAACACTCGCCCCCCATAACAGCGTTAACGCGATCATTAAAAACTGACATGTTCTGTGTTGAATATTGACTAACATAACCCCTCTTATTCCGCCGGAGGCGGTACTAATACTTCACGGCTACCATTACTGCTCATCTCGGTAATGACCCCGGCCAACTCCATCGCTTCGATCATTCTGGCGGCTCGGTTGTAACCAACTTTTAGTTTGCGTTGTACCGACGAAATTGAGGCACGGCGCGACTCTAGCACAAACTGAACAGCCTGGTCATAAAGTTGATCCTGTTCAGCATCATCTTGACCAGAACCATCACCATCGGTACCCGGTATGAAGGCACTATCAGCTGGCCCCTCCAATACAGCATCGATATACTTAGGTTCTCCTCGCCTGACCCACTCTTTGACCGCACGATGCACCTCATCATCAGCCACAAAGGCACCATGAACCCGCACGGGCACACCCACGCCAGGCGGCAGATACAACATATCACCATGCCCCAATAACTGCTCCGCGCCGCCCTGGTCAAGAATGGTTCTTGAATCAATTCTTGAAGATACCTGAAATGCGATACGGGTAGGAATATTGGCCTTGATCAACCCGGTAATCACATCAACAGAGGGTCTTTGCGTTGCCAGAATCAGATGGATACCTGCAGCCCTTGCCTTTTGGGCTATTCGCGCAATCAACTCTTCGACCTTTTTGCCAACAATCATCATCATGTCGGCAAATTCATCGACCACTACCACAATAAAAGGCAGGGGTTCCAGCTCAGGAGCCTCTTCATCTATGGCATCATCCATTAACTTCCAGAGGGGATCTTTCAATGGTTCCCCCGCCTTGATTGCATCCTTTATTTTGCGATTGCAACCGGCCAGGTTACGCACCCCCAATGTTGCCATCAGTTTATATCGGCGCTCCATCTCTGCCACACACCAGCGCAATCCATTGGCTGCTTCCTTCATATCGGTAATCACAGGAGCCAGCAGATGTGGAATACCATCATAGATCGACAGTTCAAGCATTTTTGGGTCGATCATTATCAACCGCACCTCTTCAGGCGTTGCCTTGAACAAAAAACTCAGCAGCATCGCATTGAGCCCCACAGATTTTCCTGAGCCTGTTGTCCCCGCCACCAACAGGTGAGGCATTTTGGCAAGGTCTGCAATGACCGGACGACCGCCGATATCATTACCCAGCGCCAGTGCCAATGGAGAGGGGTGGGCATCGTACTCCGGAGTCGATAACACCTCACTTAAGCGCACCATCTGCCGGTCCTCATTGGGAATCTCTACCCCAACTACCGATTTACCAGGAATAACTTCAACCACTCTGACACTGATAACCGCAAGAGAGCGGGCCAGATCCTTGACCAGATTACTGATCTTACTCACCTTAACACCGGGTGCCGGCTGGATCTCAAAGCGGGTAATAACCGGCCCCGGCTGAACGGCCACCACCTGGGCAACAACACCAAAATCTTTGAGTTTAAATTCAAGCAGACGAGACAGCGCCTCCAGTGCCTCACTGGAATAACCTCTATTTTGCTTCAGGTCAGGTTTATCTAAAATGGAAATTTGCGGTAGAGCGCCCTCCGCTTCCCCTTCAAAAAGATTAACCTGACGCTCCTCTTCCACCCTTTTGCTCGGTATTTTCGACTGAATCAGCGCAGTAATTTTAGGTGGCTCACGCTTGACCTCCATCTCCACATGCGCCGCCAGCGCTTTTTTTCTGCCCTCCTGCAGTTCATGAGCCTGCCGTGATGCTTGTTTAGCCTTCAGGTAATAGTGCATACGATGGGCTACTCTAGCAGCAAGGGCGCAAACATAGAGCACCGCTTGACCCAGCCGGTCCATCAGCTTCAACCAGGATAACCCCGTAAATATTGTTATTCCCGTCAGAAACAGCGCCAGTAAAACAAGTGTGCTACCCACCTCATTAAAAGCGGGCAGAAGTAACCCCTGAACAGCCTGACCGAGAATCCCACCACTGGTTTGCGGCAAAACTCCCCGATAATGATTGAAATACATGGAGGCGATCGCTGTTCCCGCAAGCATCACGATCACAAAACCCACCAGCTGTAATCCAAATAGCGGCCAGCTCCAGGGCCGCTCCTGGCGGCTATCACGAAAAATCAACCAGGCCCGCCAGGCAACCATGACCGGAAGAAGAAAAGCCAAATAGCCCAGCAGGGTAAAAAGCACGTCGGATAACCAGGCTCCAGCCCTGCCCGCACTATTTTCAACCGGTGCATTGGTCTGGATTCCGGTATAAGACCAACCCGGATCATAGGGAACATAGTCAACCAGCGCCAACATCATGTAGGCACATAGCGCCACCAACCCGATCAATGCGCCCTCCTTGATACCGTGCGCCAGGTGCAATGTAAACGGGTTGTCTTCAGGTTTTTCTGTTCTGTTTTCTTTCAACCTAGAATCCTCAGTTGGACAGGATAGAGTGTGCTTTTGTGGCGGTACAGGACAAGGCGCAATGACGCGGAATAGTTGCTCTATTCCAAGGAATTGCAACGCTGCACTGTACCGCCACAAGCGTGCAATCTGCCCTGTAGCGTGACTCACCCAGCGGATGAAGAGA
>CAYYRK010000063.1:0-13433 GCA_964473915.1 uncultured Pseudomonadales bacterium | reverse complement strand
ATCCCCTCTCCCTTTGGGAGAGGGCTAGGGTGAGGGTGTAAAACCAGGTTCATTTTTGCACCTCTTCGTAAATCTCGCGCAACACCACTTCCAGATTATTCATCACATCATGATTCCAAAACCTGATCACACGATAGCCTTTGCCCTGAAGGCAGGATGTTCGGTAATCATCATATTTAAACTTTTCACTATGCTGCCCACCATCCAGTTCAATTATCAGCTTGCATTCCAGGCAAACAAAATCGACGATATAACGTTCAATCGAGTGTTGCCGCCTAAACTTTAACCCTTCAAGCCGCCTGTTTCTAAGCTGTTCCCATATCAGCTTCTCTACATCGGTCTGATTTACACGCAGATACCGGCATTTTTGTTTCATCAGACATCCTTGTCTTGGTAAACCCCCCCGGGGGGAGGAGCAATTTATAATCCCCTCTCCCCAGGGGGGAGAGGGTCAGGGTGAGGGGGAATTCCGTCCTATCCCGTAATAAGCAAATCCGTATGTTTGCATATCATCAAGACTATAAATATTGCGACCATCAAAAATCACCGGGGCCTTTAACAAGGCTTTAATCTGGTCAAAATCCGGGCTGCGAAATACATTCCACTCGGTCATTACAACCAGGCAATCAGCATCTTTGAGTGCCTCTTCCGGGGTGCCACATAACACCAGGTTTTCGCAAATACCAAACTCTTTTTGAGCTGCCGTCATCGCCTGTGGGTCATGCGCCTTTACTTTGGCTCCTGCATCCCAAAGCGATTCCATCAGCACACGGCTGGGCGCCTCACGAATATCATCGGTTTTTGGTTTGAATGCCAGCCCCCATAGCGCAACTGTTTTCCCTTCAAGATTGCCGCCATAATGTGCACTGATTTTATTGAAAAGCACCCGTTTTTGCCCTTCATTAACAGTTTCCACCGAGGCCAATAACGAGGCCTGATACCCCACTTCATGAGCGGCGCGCTCCAATGCTTTCACATCTTTGGGAAAACAGGAACCACCATAACCGGCACCAGGATAGATAAACTGATAGCCAATACGTGGGTCAGACCCTATACCTTTGCGAACATCCTCAATATCAGCACCCAGGCGCTCTGCCAGGTTAGAGATTTCATTCATAAAACTAATTTTGGTCGCAAGCATTGCGTTGGCTGCATATTTAGTCAGTTCTGCTGAGCGAACACCCATCACCATAAAACGATCCCTGTTACGGGTAAAGGGTGCATAGAGAGACTGCAAGCGCCGCGCAACCTGGTCACTATCGGTGCCAACAATGACACGATCCGGTTTCATAAAATCGTCCAGCGCCGCACCCTCTTTTAAAAACTCGGGGTTAGATGCCACATCAAAAGGGATCTCCATACCCCTGCTCTGCTGGGCCTTTAGCACCTGTTCTTTAACCTTGTCAGCTGTTCCCACAGGCACGGTAGATTTATCTACGATAACCTTATAATCTGTCATATACCTGCCCACTGTATCGGCAACTTTCAATACATGACTCAGATCAGCAGAACCATCTTCACCTGGCGGTGTGCCCACGGCGATAAAAATAATTTGCGCGTAATTGACCGCCATTTGGGCATCGGTGGTGAAGGATAGTCGCTCTGCAAGCTGGTTACTGGCCACACAACTTTCCAGACCAGGCTCAAAAATAGGGATCTCCCCCTTGTTAAGCTTAGTAATTTTTTGCTCGTCAATATCCACACACATCACATGATTGCCGACTTCGGCAAGGCAAGTTCCGGTAACCAAGCCGACATAGCCGGTGCCAAAAATAGTAATTTTCATATTGAGTCGTTTTAACTCCTGCAGCTAATAAAGAGGGTTTTGATGCCACACCCAGGCAGATTTAACGATAGGATGAATATCGGTAAACTCCGGTGTCCACCCTAATATTTCTCTGGCCAGCAAACTGTCTGCCACCAACCTATCCGGGTCGCCAGCTCTGCGCGGAGCAACCTGGTAATGAATCGGCCTGCCACTGATTAATTGGCAACTTTCAATTACCTGTTTAACTGAAAAACCCTGGCCATTACCCAGGTTAAATGCCGAGGCGCCATTATGGGTTTGCAGGTATTCCACCGCCAATAGATGCGCTCTGGCCAGATCAACAACATGGATATAATCTCGAACACAGGTTCCATCTTGCGTATCGTAATCATCACCAAATACTTTTAACGCAGGCCCTGTGCCAGTGGCTGATTTGAGGATATTAGGAATCAGGTGGGTCTCAGGTTGATGCGATTCTCCAAGCTGTCCATCCGGGTCGTTTCCCGCTGCATTGAAATATCTCAAGCAGACAGAATTAAAACCATAAGCTTGTGAATAATCCTGCAATATTTGCTCAATCATCAGCTTGTTTCGCCCATAGGGATTAATGGGATGCTTAGGATGAGATTCATTAATAGTATCTGTTATCGGGTTACCAAAAATCGCCGCTGTCGATGAAAAAACCAGCTTGCATACCCCATGCTCACGCATCGCTGCCAGCAGGTTCAACGTCCCTATCACATTGTTTTGATAATATATTTCAGGATCTTGAACCGACTCTCCCACCAAAGATTTTGCGGAAAAATGCATCACCGCATCAAACTGGTGCGCCTGAAACAGGGATGCCAGATCATTCTGGTTAAGCAGGTCGCCCTCCATAAACTCGCCCCACTGAACCGCTTCGATATGGCCACTGGACAGGTTATCAAAAGTGACTACGTCTATTGCGTTCTCATGCAGCATTTTTACCATGTGCGAGCCGATGTAACCGGCACCACCACAAACAAGAATTTTCATGCATCACCCTTGTGTTTATTCATAAAAACCTGATCAACCCGACCCCATGAAAAGTCACCTAATAATTCATCAAGGCGACCGTGCATTTTATCCATATTCAGATAATGCCTAAATTTTGATTTGAGCCCTGCCTGGGTTTGCCTTGGCTGCTGCGTGTCGATCTCCCAGGGGTGGAAGTAAAATATTACCGGTTTTCCTTCCAGGCTATTCACCCTGTTGATAGCCCACCTTGATAAACTGTAGGGATAAAACCTGAAATATCCACCTCCGCCGATGGGCCAGTTACGGCCAAGCAGATTCAGGGTGGATACCGGAATCTCCTGTAAATTCTCACGGCAGGAAAAGATATGCCGAGGGGCGGAAGGAAAACCATAAAGATCGTGCTTAACCGGGTAGATGCTGGAGCTGTACAGATAGCCCGCCTGTTCTATTTCGTCATGTGCCCATAGATTGGATTGGTTGATGGAGTAACTGGGTGCCCGGTAACCCGTCACCTGGGCGCCTGTCAAATCTTCCAAAAGCTGTTTGGCACTGCGGATATCCTGCCTGAACTCGGTGTTTGTCTGGAGGGTTGCCCGTTGATGCAGGTAGCCATGACTGGCAACCTCATGCCCCGCATCGGCGATATCTCGCACCAGTTGCGGATAACGTTCTGCTATCCAGCCGAGAATAAAGAAAGTTGCTTTGACCCGGTGTTGTTTAAACAGCGCCAAAATACGTGCAATATTTTGTTCAACCCTGACTGGAAAATTTTCCCAGTCATCGCGGCTAATACAGCTTTCAAAGGCGGAGACCTGAAAATAATCCTCCACATCAACAGACATGGCGTTCGTGATTTTATTCATATTCAGTCACCTATCGGGCTAAACATGACGATCAAACCACTGCTGCAGATCCTGTGCAATCCTTAGTGCAGCCTGGCCATCCCATAATTCAGGGATCCGCCCCGCCCTGCCGCCAGTTTCCATGATGTCCAATACGGCATTCAGAATCTTTTCATGATCTGAACCCACAATAACATTGGTTCCCTGTGTAACAGTAATAGGTCGTTCAGTGTTTTCTCTGAGAGTGACGCAGGGAACTCCCAGGGCAGTCGTTTCTTCCTGAATGCCGCCGGAATCGGTCAGCACCATTTTGGCATTGGCCATCAGCCCCAGCATCTGTAGGTAACCGACAGGTTCCAGGCAATAAATAGCAGGATTGTTTATCAACTCTGACAATCCGAACTCTTTAATCCGTGCGGCGGTTCTTGGGTGAATGGGGAATATAATCGGCAGATGCCGGCCAACTTGTTGCAAGGTTTCCAGCAGAGATTGTAAAGCTTCTTTAGTATCTACATTTGAGGGCCTGTGCAGGGTCAGCAGTGCATATTCTGACGGCACCGTTTGCCCAAAACCTGCATCCGCCAGCGTTTTAGTCACAGGCTCCGCCTTTTGCAGATGCTTTCTCAGAGTATCGATCATAACATTGCCGACAAAACACACTCTGTCGGCACAGATGCCCTCTCTTTCAAGATTTTGTGCAGCTTCACGCTCAGTGATATAGAGCCGGTCTGAAAGCTGGTCGGTTAGGATACGGTTGATCTCTTCTGGCATGCTGCGATCACAGCTTCGCAAACCCGCTTCTACATGGATGACCGGCACATTATTTTTAGCAGCCACCAGCGCACAGGCGATCGTTGAGTTAACGTCGCCCACGACCAGTACGGCATCGGCTTGCCATTCCAGGAGCACCGGCTCAAACCGTTTCATAATTTCAGCGGTCTGTACACTGTGGCTACCCGAACCCACCTCAAGGTCAATATCAGGCTCAGGTATGGCAAGCTGTTCAAAAAACTGCTGTTTCATGCTGGCATCGTAGTGCTGGCCAGTATGTACAAGCCTAATCTTAATATTGGGAGCTTGCCCGCGTATAGCTTCGATCACCGGAGCAATTTTCATAAAGTTGGGTCGTGCGCCTACAACACAGATCAAACGAGACATAGATTGATTTTCCATATGCTGGAACAGGTTTTTATTTAAGCAGGGAGATAGACTCGCGCAGTAATCTGATCTTATCCTGCACGCTTTTCTCTAGTGAACTAACCACAGTTTCGATATGCTTGATTTTTTTCATCATATCCGGCGCGTTGACAGCAACTGCCGAATAGATCTGCCGCTCTGGCTGTACGGTGATCTCTTTCTCTGGCACCGCTGATTCCGCTGCAAGCTCATCTGCCACCAGAGTAACTACCTTTGGGTTAAAAACAAAAAGCTCTTCCAGGTACCCATAGAGTAACAACCGATCACAAAATACATTAATACGACGCGGCACTCCACCCGTATACTTATGGATAAGTTCAAAGGCGATATCAGTAATCACCGGCCGTGATGACCAACCTACCTCCTTCAGACGGTGCTCAATATAGCTTCGAACCTCATTTTTATTCAGAGGACTCAGATGGCATGAGGCAATAATTCGTTGCCGAAGCTGCTCCATACCGGGCGATTGGATAGTATGTCGAAATTCATCCTGGCCTAACAGGAAGCTCTGGATAAGCGATCGATTTTCACCCTGAAAATTGGAGAGCATACGCAGCTCCTCTACAGTTTCAGCGGGGAGATTCTGAGCCTCATCCACTACCAGTAACGCACGCTTTCCCTGGGCCTCAGCCCTGCGCAGAAAGGTCTCTAACTGTTGAAGCAGCGAAACTTTTGCAAGCCCTTCATAGGGTAAACCATAAGCTGCAGAAACCATTTTTATCAGTTCATCCGGTGTCAAATTGGTGCTGACCAACTGTGCGGCGATAATGCACTCTTTGTCCAGTTCAGCAAACAAATTTCGAACCAGTGTCGTTTTACCCGTACCGATACCCCCGGTAACAACGATAAAACCTTCACCCTGGCTAATTCCGTAACGCAGATAAGACATTGCCCGTTTGTGCCCTGAACTGCCAAAGAAAAATCTCGGGTCAGGACTCAGGCTAAAGGGTTTAGTCGATAAATTGTAAAAAGCTTCGTACATAAATTCCTTTCCGAAGATGCCCACATACAGGTTTCACATCGGCACCGTTTCATCCTGAAACCCTCCGTTGAACAGGCTATGCTGCCAACTGAGGATTTTAGATCCATTCACTGCCCCCTGATGTCAAAAAGATCGAGCGGGCACTGCTCCATTAAAAAGCTATATTAAGCCCAAGCGATGCACGGGTTTCTGTATACTCTGAGAGCCGGGACCCAGTGCCACTGTCAGAATCTCTCTCATTGTAATTCAGTTGCAGTGAAAGCTGTGCCTTGGGGGTGATCTGTCTTGATAAAACCCAACTGGTTCCGAAGAAGGTATCATCATCTACCAGGTCTGTTTTTCTATCATCTGCCGTCAGGGTTAATACGGAGGTTGTATGAGGCCCAACACGCCAGGACCAGGAGAGATCGACACCCAAATCGTCCTCGGCTTCTTGGTCTGCAACATACTCCCGCTCCTCGCTGGTCACACCTAATGTCAGAGTATTTTTTGCTCCGTTAATACTCACAGAACCCCGCAGCTGTTTAAGCACATAGGTATCATTGGAAATAGCAGGCAGCAGTTGCACCCCTCCTACCAGCTGTTCGCCCAACTCAGGGGGATTATTCAGGTCAGCTGCCCGACACTGAAAGAGATCAGTAAAACCAATGGGGCAGATCAAGCTACCCGTGGTTCCATCTTGGAGGAACTGCTCGCGAAAACTACTAACATCTTCAGAATAACTGAACTCCCAACTGGTACGCCGAGACCTATGATTGAGGTTAAAGCCATAGGTTTCTCCAAAAAATCTACTCCCCCAATCTCCTGATATCTCGGTTCTTACCGTTGGCGTCCAACTAAACTGACCCGAAAGAAAACTATCATCCTCATAGGACTGAGGATCACTGCGTTCATTATAATAGACAGAAAGTGAAAAACGGTTTGAGGGTGTCCAGGTGACGCCTCCGCCATAGGAGTTGTCATCTGGTTCACTGCCCCCTCGATCTCCTGCATAGTCATTATTTTCATAGCTTGCTACCAGATCAACACTCAAACTACGAATGACCTGATAGCCTGAGCGCAGAGAGGCATACTCCGTATCTGACTGGTTATTTTGAGAATTACCCTGATCATCATAGTCAGTTTCATTTTTTCGATAATTCAGATGCCAGAATAGGCGAGCACTGCCGGGGCCATTATCCAGACTAACATCAATCCTGTGGGATTCACTGTCGGCACTCCCTGTGGAACCACCACCATCATTCTGATCAGAATCAACCTGATCATAACTATACTTAACCTCAAACTCGGCTATCCGTCCAATGCTCTGTTCCCATCGTGGCGAAATTTGATACGCATAAACATCTGAGTAATTATCCGAACCACTCAGCGTATCTGAATCATGACTAAAATTAAGATCTGTTTGCTGCTGACCAATTCGACTGCTCAGATCAAGATACAGATGATCCTCCAACAGCTCTGACTTAGCCGTCGCATTAAGTTGAGGGTTGCTGGTATTTCGATCACCATCCTTTGAATAGATCAGGTTTTGCACCCTGGCCTGAAGCTCAAGATCCAGTCTGTTTCCGTCTGCAACAAGAATGATCTCAGGTGTAATTTCCGAGATCAGGTCCGACTCCTCATCATCTTTTTCACGATTGATATTATCTGAATAGACCTCCCTCATCTGCAGGTTGGATTGCAGATTCCAGTCTGCAGCATGAGCCCCAGGCAGACAGCCAATCAGGATAACTGATGCCAGCGATTTTTCCATAACGCCAATGCCCATATTAATTGTGCCTCATGATCAGTTAATGACGGGTCGACGTAGCTTCCTACTCCGCCCGTTCTTCCTTAGCCCCGTATTGGTAATATCCGTAGTAGGAATCACTCATCCCCAACCCCTTGTACTTGTTCAATATCAAGCCAGTTATTTTTTCTTTGTCTATCGTTGCTATAGCGTCTTTTACAGCTTTTTGAGAAGTTTTGTCCTGCTCAACCACTAAAACAATTTGATCTACCAACTGCGCCAACAGCTTGGCTTCACTGGTAATCAATAGCGGTGGCGAATCAAATATGATAATACGGTCAGGATATCTGGCGGCAAGCTCTCTTGCCAAATCCTGCATGGCATTACTGGCTAGCAACTCATGGGATAGATGGTGTGTTTTACCTGCTGACAGCAGGGTCATATTTTTTACATTGGTTGATAACAATATATCAGCCAATGAACTCACTTCACCATTCAGGTAATCCAGCAACCCTTTTTCACCGCTTACACCAAGCATTGCTCCCAACCCGGGCTTTACTACATCTGCATCAACAAGAAGCACTCTTCGATCACGTTCTACCGCAATACTCAGTGCCAGATTCAACGCGCTAAATGTCTTACCCTCTCCGGAATACGCGCTGGTTACCATCACAAGATTGGACTCTTTGCCCTCGGCATTTTTTTTAGCCACCCGTTGCAATAAGGGTCTCTTGATATGTTTGTACTCTTCCTTCACTTTACTGCGTTTATTATCAGGAAAAATAACACCCCGATCGTGCAATAAACTAAAATCAATATCCAAATATTTTTCCGCACAGCCTGCGTATAATGGTATTTCACTCTCTTTTTCTGACGTTACTGCTCCTGCTAGCGCCTTACTATCGGGTTCTATTTCATCAATATGGACTCTGTTTTCAGCCATCCGCACCGACTCAACAGGGGACAATGGCTCACTCACTTCACTAGAAGAAACCTGGCCATCTCGTTGCTGAACTTCCTGCTTCTGCTTCTTATTTAACGCTTTTTCAATAGTGTCCATAGCAGCCATTCCTGTTAAGTCTGCATCAAAAGCAGTTGGTAGAGAATCGCAGTTGAATAGGCAACCAGCAATAGAAACGCCAGGCCAAGGTAAAGCATCAGGTATTTTCGATTTGATGTTCGTTGCTGCGGGGATTCATACAGACTAACCGAACCCAGAACCGCTAAATCGGTTGATAGGGAGAGCATCCTGGTGGTTGAAAATGCAGGCCGAATCAGGGCAAGCAGCAGAGCAACACCCACCCCCATAACCAGACCAACTAACAGCACTATACTCGAAAAGAGTATACGCGGTGGTCCTGCCGGTTCAAAGGGAACCCGGGTCGGGTCAATCACCTTGAACTCAATATCGTCCGAAACCTGATTCGCTTTTTGAGAAAGAGCTGCCTGCTCCCTGCGGGTCAAAAGCTCCGTATACTTCCTCTTGATCACACCGTAATCCCGATTCAAATCAGCCACCTCTGCCTCGACCGCTGGAATGGTGTTGACCATACGGTTAAGCTCAGCAACTTTAGCCGCATAGGCTTTAACCCTGGCTTGTAGCGCAGCAATTTTGGTTTCCACTGCACTCAGGTTTAACTTGAGAGACTGTAACAGAGGATTTTCTGTCTCCATATTTATATTCGTTGTTCTGGATTCCAGCTCCTCTTCACGTTTGGCTGACAGATCCACAAGCTGTGAATTAAGGGTAATTACATCAGGGTGTTTGTCTGTATATTTAAGGAACATCTCATCTAGTTTTGCCTGTAATACGGCGATACGTCCGTCGTAGGATGAGTGGCTATCAGCAGCACCCATCTCATCAAACATAAAGAGATCTTCAGATTCAGATTCCTGATCCTCTATCTGTTCGATAATGGAGTCTCTTTCCTTGCGCGCCTCGGTCAAAATAAGCTTTACCTGTTCTACATTCACCATTGCGGTTTGCAACCGCTGATAATAACCAGCGCCAGAGCCAGACAGGTTGCCTATATTTCTTCTCTTAAACTCAACGAGTTTTTGTTCAGATTCTTTCAAGCGCCGTTCGTAGTTTTTAATCTCCGCATCAAGAAAACGTTTGGCAGTCGCTGAACCTTCACGATTTTTGCCAAGGGCATTTTCTGCAAAAACAGTGAGTACTGCCTGAACAACCCGCTTTGCCAGCGCCCTGTCCTCATGGACATAACTCACCTCATAAATATTCTGATTACGCGTTACTTTTGAGAGGCTAAGGTCACTCTTTAGATCAGAGATAATCTTATCAAACTCTTGATCTGTTTGAGCGCCCAGGTCCATATCCGTCATACGAGCGACTTTTTCCAGATTAGGGCGGCTATAGAGGGTGGTTACCATTAACTGCACCTGCCGAGAGCTGGAGGTACCGATTGCCAGGCCCCTCAAAAGAGGACGTAACACAGATTGGGTATCCAGGTGCACGCGCGCACTGGCCCTGTAGTGATCAGGCATATTTATGATAACTGCCCAACCTACTACGCACACAACCCAGGCCGTCATCAAAATATACCAGCGTTTGAGCCAAACTGCCCGCGCATAGGATAATACTAGTTCAATAATTTCCTGCATTTCACATCCTGTTGATATCCGAAAAAGGAACTGACCCTATTCCTTCACCTAACCCGGTGGACTACTTCCGCTCTTATTCTACTTCCAGCCTTAGCACACAGTGTGCTCTGGAGGTTGCCACCAAACATACCTCTATTTCTTATCAAGATTTAACTCCCCTCTAATTTTCTCGCTCACCAGGAAAAAACCAAGGAGGAAGGAGGTAAGAAAAGGTGAAAGCCCAACAACAACCCAGCGGGCCAGATAGACTGCAACCTTTAGAAAAAGGACTCTGGAATAATCATAATATCACCCGGCAACATATCAACATTTGCAGAAATATCTCCATCACGCACCAGGTCATCAAGTCTTACCTGATACTCTTGTTGAGTGCCATCAACTATACGAACAATAGCCGTGCGGTTACCTGCTGCAAAGTCTGTCAGCCCGCCAACAGCTATCATCACATCAAGGGCTGTCATCCATTGTTTATAGGAGATTGCCTGTGGTTGAGATGCCTCACCAATAATTCTGATCTGTTCACTATAGGGGCCGATAAAACCACCCACCATGACAGTCACAATTGGTTCTTTGATGTAGGTCGAGAGCACACCTTCAATATCCCGAGCCAACTGCGCTGGCGTTTTACCACTGGCATCAAGCTCTTCTACCAACGGCGTTGTGATCTTGCCATCGGGGCGCACGGTAACCGAATTAGAAACTTCCGGGTTGCGCCAGACAAAAATCTGGACCGAGTCCCCCGGGCCAATAAGATAGGTATAATCCTCTGCTGAAGTCGTAAACGGTTGAATGACTATTGCTGAAGGCAAAACCTCATTCTTGGCGCAGGATGCCAGGGAAAAAACAGCAACCAAGCATAGAATCGTTTTAAAGTTGATATTCATTACTCTGACCCACCCTTTCTTATTTGTAGAACGCTTAATCCATTAGTTTTTCTATCTCAACCTATGATAGGCGATGTTTTGCTTTATTTCCATGAGATTGAATCTGCAACCACCCAGGCAGGGCGAAAAAATCAATTTTCTTCTGCACAGGTCACATTCAATACTAAAAATAGCCTATATCGAACTTTATTCCACTGCTACACTACTATAAATAATGGCATAATCGTAAACTGAGACCTTTGCACGAGAGCCATTTTACTCCCATGTGGTGTTAAAAATGCGCTAATCGGTCATTTACAACTGTAAACTCCCTCTTTACACGCATTTTTGCCTTGCCTGGAACCAAAATCATCTCCCGTGCAAAGGTCTCAAATTGTAATAGTTAAGTCTTGAGTGCCGCAGCATTCTAGATAAACAAGGCCTGTATCGATATGAAAAATATAGACATCGCAGAACATTTTCAAAAATATTTTCGCGTAATCTATGCTGACAAGGAAACACTATTAAAGCAGGTCTATAAAATCAGATATGAGGTATTTTGCGAAGAGTTAGCGCTGGAAAAAAACTGTCCGAAGGATGTAGAAAAAGATGAGTATGATGCTTATTCCTACCACTTCCTGTTGCAACATATTCCATCAGGGGCCTACGCAGGAACAGTAAGGTTTGTTAGCCCCCCCTCTGGTCACCCGGAATACGTGCTGCCTTTTGAAAAATACTGTTTGCACAGTGTCGACAAGAGCATCATCGACCTTTCTACACTTAAACACGGAACCTATGGAGAAGTATCCAGGTTAGCCGTACCCGCCAGCTTCCGAAAACGGGCCGGAGAACAGAAAAAACCTTATGTTATAGGTAACTACAACCAACAGGCATCTGAAGATAATAAACGCTTGTTTCCCTACATCGCTATTGGCCTTTACTTAACCTGCTGTGCACTTTTTATTAATAAGCAGCTTGACTATACTTTTGTAATGATCGAGCCCAGGCTTGCACGGGCCATGAGCCGAATTGGTATCGTTTTTAAACAAGCTGGAGACGTCATCCAATACCATGGCAGACGCGCGCCCTTCTACATTACCCAAGATATGCTCTCATCTAATCTTAAGCCGGAGATCATGGGGCTTTATTCGCTTATCAATAACCAACTTGCAACTCAGCTACCCTTTCGTAACGGTGTTGATGCTGACCTGGCAATTTAACCTGGGCCAATCTCTAGAAGTTCAATATTGCGTAGCTTTCTGTTCAGATGTTTATTCAGAATCGGCAAAGCCAGACCCACCTACTACTACGGTCAATCCCTTCTCTTCATAAAACGACCTATACTTTTCCAACTCAGCAGGCTCGATTGACTCACTATCCGGATAGTTCCAGTTTTTATCAAGCCAATCATATTTTGGCTGACACCAGTTATGATAGGGAATCAGATCAACTCGGCGAATCTTACCCGGAAGGTCTGCCAGAAAATCGGCTGCTTGAGATTGATATTCAACCGAATCTGTAATATCAGGAATTACCGGTATACGCACCCATATTTCAACCCCAGTTTGTGAAAGCATCTTAAGATTTTTCAGGACTTTCTCATTACCAACACCGGTTATCTCTTTGTGTAATTCATTGTCAAGATGTTTAATATCATACAAGACCACATCAGCCAAACTGGCAAACTCCTCCATAACTGGCCAGTCACAGTGTCCATTAGTGTCTATGGCAATGTGTAAATATCTTTTTTTTGCACCCTGCAAAAGGGCTAGAGCAAACTCCCGATGGGAGGTTAATTCGCCTCCGCTCAGCGTCAAACCTCCACCAGAATTTTCGTAAAATGGTTGATCCTGTTCAACCACATCGAGTATATCTTCAACCGACATATCTTTACCGGAGACTTCAAATGCATCCTGTGGACAGGCCGACACACATTTCATGCAAAGTGTACAGCGATCCCTAATGATTTTTTGATAGCTCGAACCTTCCTCCTGAGATTCCTCCGGAGGAATGGGCAGATTAATCGCATTTTCCGGGCACACCTCATAACAGACGCCCGGCTGCGTACAGAGGCGACGATTCCAAAAAATCTGTTTTTCAAATGAGATTGTTTCAGGATTATGGCACCAGGGGCACCGCATATTGCACCCTTTAAGAAACACAGCGGTTCGAATACCAGGGCCATCATTTACAGAATATTTTTGTATATCACTGACAAGAGACTTCACAACAACACCCCTACTACCTAGATTTTAGCGCCCACCACAAGCAAGGCAACCTGTTAACTCTGCGATAGGAGCACCCCAAAAAACTATTCAAGACAGCTCATAGCACCGAGGTTTGCAATATCGACCTCACACGGCACAACCCATCCGGCAGGCGTTTAATCTTTAAAATATTTCTTATACTGACTACCGGGAGATGCCGCGAG
>CAYYRK010000062.1:9632-13745 GCA_964473915.1 uncultured Pseudomonadales bacterium | reverse complement strand
CCCAGCAGATCATCGCTGGTAAATTGGCCGGTGATCTCTCCCAGTTGTTGTCCTGCGAGACGCAGATCCTCCGCAAGCAGCTCGCCTGCTGCTTCGTTCAGTAGTTGATCTACCCCGTTATTAACCAATGCCAGTGCCTTTTTAAGTGCGTTCAGGTGGCGTCTTCTAGCAATAAAGAGGCCTTCCGGGGTTTCTGCCATCCCGATATTTTGTTTGAGGTGCAGTTTAAGGAGATCCATGCCCTGGCCGGTTTTAGCCGAGATTTTTAGTACCGGGCAGGGCCGTCTGTCCCCGGTATTGGTCATCGATGGCTCCTGGCTGGTTAAATCAATCTTATTCTGAATCACGCTGATTTTATCCAGCAACTCAGTGTGCCCGGCAAAGTCAGGCCAGATGGTTAAGGGGTGCTCAAAATCAGGGTTTTCCCGGCTGTCTGTGAGTAGAAGAATATGGTCAGCATTTTTGATCTCCTCCCATGCTCTGCGTATACCCTCTTTTTCAACCGGGTCATCACTGCGCCTGAGACCTGCGGTATCAATAATATGCACAGGTATACCATCCAGGTTCACATATTCGCGAAGCAGGTCTCGGGTAGTGCCGGGGATATCCGTAACAATAGCTGCTTCGCGGCCGGATAACCTGTTCAACAGGGTTGATTTTCCTGCGTTAGGGCGCCCGGCAACCACAATGGTAATCCCCTCCTGTAGGGTAACGCCCTGACTGGCGTTGGCGATGGTCTGCCTTAGGTTTTTCTGTAGTGATTTTAGCTGGTCAACCAGGGCCTGGTCAGCCAGGTGATCGATCTCCTCCTCAGGAAAATCAATGGCTGCCTCGGTGTAGGTTCGAATCTGAATCAGTTGCTCGGAGAGTTCGCGTACCTTTGTGCTAAATTCGCCCTGCAGGGTGCGTAGTGCACTTCTGGCAGCCTGCTCAGAACCACTGTTAATAAGGTCGGCAATGGCCTCAGCCTGAGCAAGATCGAGCTTATTATTGAGGAATGCCCGTTCGGAAAACTCTCCTGGTCTGGCTATTCTGGCACCCAGTTGCAAAACCTGCTGAAGTACAAGGTCAACAATAATAGGGCCACCATGGCCCTGTAGTTCAAGTACGTCTTCACCGGTAAAGGAGTTGGGTCCTTTGAAGAAGAGGGCGATACCCTGGTCCAAAACATTGTGATCTGAGTCGAGAAAATTGCAGTACTCAGCTTTCCTTGGCTCTGGGACCTGGCCAGTCAAAGCTTGGCAGATCTGTTGTGTTAATGGCCCGGATATTCTGATCACTGAGATGCCACCACGCCCAGGGGGCGTGGCTTGAGCTGCGATGGTATCAGTGTCTTGTGAGTGAATCATAACGCTGCCAGCAATATCGCTATCAGCTTTTTTCGGCCGCTGCCTTTTCAATCTGGCGAGTTATCGTCCATTGTTGAGCAATAGACAAGATGTTGTTGACGACCCAGTAAAGCACCAGGCCCGCAGGGAACCATAGAAAGAAGAAAGTAAACATGATCGGCATCATCTTCATCACTTTGGCCTGTATTGGGTCTGGTGGCTCAGGGTTAAGCGTCTGTTGGAAAAACATAGAGGCCCCCATAATAATGGGCAGGATGAAATAGGGGTCTTTTATCGAAAGATCATTCAACCAAAAGATAAAGGGAGCGTGGCGCAGCTCAACACTTTCCAGCAACACCCAATAAAGCGCTATAAATACAGGCATCTGCACCACGATAGGTAAGCAACCACCCAGTGGATTGATCTTCTCTTTTTTGTAAAGCTCCATCATGGCGCCCGACATTTTTTGACGATCACCACCAAAACGCTCTTTCATGCTTTGTAGTTCTGGTGCAACACGACGCATGTTGGCCATCGATTTGTAACTGGTTGCAGAGAGTCGAAAAAACCCCAGTTTAATTACCAGGGTGGTGAAGATTATGGCCCAGCCCCAATTGCCGATAAAGCTGTGGAAGGTTGATAGTATCCAGAACAGTGGTTGGGCGATAAACCATAGCCAGCCATAGTCGATAGTCAGCTCCAGCCCCGGCGAAATCTCGCCGAGCCGGCTCTGGGTTTTTGGCCCGGTATAGAGTTGTGCTGAAAAAGTGCCAGCGGCACCCGGAAGCACATTAAGAGGAGCGCTCACCAGGCCAGCGATATTCTCGCCTTGACTGTTTTGACGGGTTTGATAGGTGTATTCACCTGCCGGGTCAGGAATCCAGGCTGAGACGAAATAATGCTGAAGAATGGCGATCCAGCCACCGGCAACCTTCTGTTTGTAGGGTTCTTCCGCAATATCATCAAAGGCTAATTTAAGATACTTATCCTGGGGATTGGTGGTAGCGGCCCCCACGAAAGAGGCCATACCCATTTTGGTAGATTTGCTCGGGTCTTCACTATTGTCTCGTTTTAGTTGCGCAAAGAGATTAGCCTGCCAGCTTACAGTAGAGTTATTATTGATCTGATAGCGCATGTTAATCAGGTAATCACCACGCTTAAACTCATAAGTTTTGGTGATACTTATACCTTGAGAATCAGGCAGGGTTAAATTAACTTGCAGCGCGTCTTCACCCTCGTGCATTTGATAGCTGCTCAGGGCTGACTGGTAGTGGGGACGACCATCTGCGGATGCATCTGGGCCATTATTTCCAATAAGTCCGCTTTGGGCGATAAAAATACGGGAGTTGCTGCGCTCTAGCAGAGTGAAGGGGTTGCCAGGATCGGTAATTACCCGAGGGTAAGCTTTAAGATCTACCTTGACTATATCTCCACCTATGGGGTCAATCTGTACGGATAGTACATCGGTCTCGACAAGGATCAAGCCGTTAGTGGGTAGTTGAGCCGTCTGGGTCAACGGTGTGGCACCAGTGCCTGGCACATCTAGTAGTGGTGCATTACTGGCTGAAGGAATATCAGCCTGCTGCTGAGGAAGTCCTGGCGCCAGAGATGGAGATACTGTGGTAATAGTCTCGTTCCGTACAGCGACGGGTTGGCCATAGTCATCATTCCAGGCCAAAACCAGCATATAGGTGACTACAGCGAGAGATAAAATCAGTACTAAGCGTTGTGCGTCCATGAGATTTCCGTGTTCTGCTGTGGTTTTTTAGGTACGGGGTCCAGGCCCCCTTCATGCCAGGGGTGGCATTTTCCCAGCCGCTTCAGTGTAAGCCAAAGGCCTTTTAAAACCCCATGTCTGAGAACGGCGGTTTCTGCATACTGGGAACAGGAGGGGTAAAATCGGCAACTGCTACCCAAAAAAGGGCTGATCAAATAACGATAGCCTTTGAATAGTCCAGCAAGAAGTTTACGCATGCGTCATTTTCTCTTTACCTGACGCTAATCTTCTGCCTAACCGATTTGCCTGGTCGCTAAAGGTGGATCTGATCTCCTGGTTTGACAGTTTATCAAAGCCCTTACGAACCAGAATCACCAGATCACAGGCGGGAAGAGAGTGAGCCTGAGTGCGGAAATACTCACGGATAATGCGCTTTATACGATTACGCTCCACCGCAGTACGCACCTGTTTTTTCGCGATTATAAACCCGATACGAGGGTGACCCAATGCGTTGCGGGTCGCAAGGAGCGAAAGTGTACGGCAGGAGGCTTTCGCATTAACTTGTTTAAAGACAGCCTGAAATTCAGCGGCTGAAAGTAGCCGCTGTTGCCGAGTAAACTTTTGCATAACCCCTCGGTTATTGCAGATATCAACAATGATATCTGTCAGGCGGAAAGTTTCTTCCGGCCTTTAGCGCGACGGCGATTAATAACCTGGCGGCCATTTTTTGTTGCCATGCGGGCACGAAAACCATGTGTGCGCTTACGTTTCAGATTACTGGGTTGAAAGGTTCTTTTCATGGTAGATTCTCACGCTGAGACTGCTTGTGTAGGATGCTGTTAAATAGGAGCGGGGATTCTAGTGAATTCAAAGCAGATCTGCAAGCCTAAAGTTGCGTCCTGTAGGCCCAAAGGTGTAATTCTCTCTTATTAACCAAAGTAAAAAACCCTCTGTTTGATTCTGGGGAGGTTGCGGCCGGGAAGCTTATCCTATTGGGTTATGCAGAGCTGAGAGGCTTATCGTTTAAGCAACGATTCAGCCGAGGCTTGTTACGTTTCAGGATTTTGT
>CAYYRK010000062.1:0-9532 GCA_964473915.1 uncultured Pseudomonadales bacterium | reverse complement strand
TAATCTACCATAAATACCACGGCTGTGGCATGTACCGGGCTGGGGTTTTCATTCCCATAGTGATGAGGGATATGCCCATGAAAATAGATTAAATTACCCGGTTCAACTCTATATTTGTGCCCCCCCACCTCTACTGTGGCCGTTCCCCTATGGCAAAGGAACAGCTCGTGACTCCCCTCCGGATGAGGCACCCCCTTTGTGTGACAGCCCGGCATCATGCTGATCTCGTTAATTTGCAGGTTGGGGGTGCTGATCGGGCTTGTACGCGTACTGGAGAATTTCCCGCCATCCTGACGCATCACAGGCATATCTTTTCTATTAACTTGTGTAACATGCGGGGATTGACGTTGAGTAATCAGGTCGTCAACCGTCACACCCAACGCCCGGGCGACCTTAACAGCGATGGATATGCCAGGATTGCTATTTATCGCCTCCATATTCGCTAAAGTAGCGCGAGGGATCCCTGCTCGTTTGGCCAGTACAGTTTGCGTTAATTTATGCTGCGCTCTTAAGCGGCGAATACCTTCCCCGATTGGATTATCCATCTAGCTGTACCCTGTAAAATTTTGCTCTACTGCTTTTGAATGTCAGAATATCGACCGACTAAGCCTGTAGATTCCAATATTAAAACAATATCTCCATATATGCCCGCCAATAGCTAGCAGCAAACTAGACATCAACTATATCTTAAGCAGGATCACATCATATCAGCAGGTTAACAAAACAGGAGATTTAATATGAATGTAGACCAACATATCAAAGTAGCTCAGTGGCACCTGGAGCAGGCCAGGCTGCATGCAACAAGCGATCACGCTTGCGGCTGTCCGGCAAACCGTCATGATCAAAAAGCGATCGATGCTGTTGAAGCTGGAATGATTACAGAGGAAAAAAGTTGCTCAGTACCCTCTAAATAAGATTGTACGGCAATCCTGAGTAACCTCCGCGCAGGTGATCAGTGGGGCGGTTACCCAGGATTTTCTTCACAACAACCTATGGCTAGAATTATCGATATTAGCTGGATTCAGGTATATCCGATGGGGGGGGGGGGTAAGGTCAGCAGCTAACAAAAGTTAAACGCGCAATGGATTTGCTTCTTATTTGAAAAATTGAGATCTCTTAAAACATAAAGAGTTGTAAACAAACTCTATTTTTGATTATTAAGGATTAAAACCATGGCGATAAGTAAACTCTTTAAAAATATAAAGCTAGGCTGGAAGCTCGCCGTAATGCTGATGATCCCAGTGCTTGGACTTCTCTTCATCGCCCAGAATGAGATACGACAAACTCTCTCTACCAGCAAAGAAGCTGAAGAGGTTCTAAAGCTTGTAGAGTTATCGGCAAAACTCAGCCCGGTCGTTCATGAGCTGCAAAAGGAGCGCGGCATGACCGCTGGCTATCTGAGCAGTAACGGGGTGAAATATCGCTCAGAGCTGTTAAATCAACGTACATTGGCAGATAGCAGGTGGCAGGATGTGACGCTGTTTCTAAGCTCGTTCCCGACTGAATCTTTTGGCACTGAATTTAAATCCAAATTGGACCAGGCAAGAGGCAGAGTTGATAGGCTCATGGCAGTACGGCAACGCATCTCTAATCTGGATATACCACTTAATGAGGGGATTGGATATTATTCAGAGCTAAACAGTACAATTTTAAACCTTGTGGGTTTTCTGGCAAAGTTGAGTACTATCAGCGAGATAAACTCCTCCGCATCGGCCTATGTGAACTTTCTGTTAGCCAAGGAGCAGGCCGGTAAGGAAAGAGCTGTTTTGATGGGCCTGCTAGCAACGAAGGCACAAGCCGCTTCTATGGGGCTGCTTTTTGAGTATCAGCTTGATAAGCCGCAATTCTCCAAATTCACAAGTTTGGTCGCCGCTCAAGAAACTTACCTGAAAATATTTTCGATGTATGCCACACCGAAGATGCTCAATCGGTACCAACGCTCCGCAAATGATCCGTTGATCAGGTCGGTACAAGACCTGAGAGCTCGTGCCAAAACCTATCTCCAGGAGTCTGGCAACTCTGTTGACCCCGACATCTGGTTTAGCACCGCTACGCAAAGAATTAACCTGCTCAAAAAAATTGGGGACGATCTTTCTAGTGAGGTTGTAGCCCTGGCAGAAAACAGGCAGCAAATAGCATCTTCCAACCTCTTTAAATCATTAGTGATTACTGGCGTGACACTGCTCGTCACCCTGCTGCTCGGTTGGTATTTCATGCGAATTATTACTCAACCAATCCGTCAATCTGTGGATCTGGCTAAAAATATTGCTGCAGGAGACCTTTCCCTTCAGGTGGAAATTACATCAACCGACGAGATCGGTCAGCTGCTTCAGGCCATGAAGGATATGCAGGAGGAGCTCTCCACCATGATAGAGCATGATGTACAAACCGTAGTTGACGGGGCATCGCGTGGTGATTTAGAGCAGAGGATTAATATTGAGGGCAAACAGGGGTTTTATGCGGATCTGGCCGTTTCAATCAATGGCATGCTTGATGTCAATGATCAGCTGGTCAATGACGTACTCAAGGCCGTTCGTGAAACCGTTGAAGGCAGGCTGGATTATCGTATCAAACTTGATGGCAAGGAGGGATTTTACTTGACCCTCTGTACATCTATCAATGACCTTATTGAGGTTAATGACAACGTCATCAAGGATGTAAGCATGGTTATTGGTGCAATGGCCGAAGGTGACCTGACTCAGGCTGTCACCTCAGATTACGCGGGTAATTTTGATGGTCTAAAGCAGGATATTAACCTGGCTACTGTTGAGTTAACCCGGGCATTCACAGAGATAAAAAATACGACAGCTCAGGTCAAAGCTGGCTCCGGAGAGATCTCTTCAGGCAATCTTAACCTGAGTGAACGCACCGAACAGCAGGCTGCCAGTCTGGAGCAGATCTCTGCAACCATGGAGCAGATGACCGCATCAGTTCAGCAAAATGCAAACAATGCCGGAGACGCCAACTCCCTGGCCAAAGATGCGCGAAACCTGGCAAAAAATGGTGAAAATGTGGTCGAACAGGCCATAAGCGCCATGACCGAGATCAATGAATCGAGCGGGAAAATTGCTGATATCATTGGTGTGATCGATGAGATCGCATTTCAAACCAACCTGCTGGCGCTCAATGCTGCTGTTGAGGCCGCCCGTGCCGGTGAGCACGGGCGTGGTTTTGCGGTGGTTGCCAGTGAGGTGCGTAACTTGGCGGGTCGTAGTGCAACCGCAGCAAAAGAGATCCAGGTCTTGATTCAAGACAGCGGCCAAAAAGTCAATGAGGGCAGCAAGCTGGTGAACCGTTCTGGTGAAGTGCTGGGAGAGATTAACAGCTCGGTCAATCAAGTGAGTAAAATTGTTGCCGAGATCGCTTTAGCCAGCAGAGAGCAGTCCAGTGGCATTGAGGAGGTTGGCAAGGCGATCACGCATATGGACGACATGACCCAGCAGAATGCAGCCATGGTTGAGGAATCAGCCGCAGCAGCCGAACTGCTCAGCAAACAAGCTGATGGTCTGGAGACGTTGACTGACTTTTTCAATGTCGGCACTATCGATGAGGCGCCGGCCAAGCTTGTTACATCTCAAAAGCAAGCTCGGCCACAGCAGCGTAATTCAAACAGTGCTCGTGAAGCCGTTGCAGTCGAGGATAGCGGCGATGATTGGAGCGAATTCTAAGCTGTAAAGCCAGGGGTGCGTGGCTATTAACTCAGCGATAAAGCAATACAAATCGCTGGGTTAATAGTGCCAGAGGAGGCAAATAACAACTGTTAGCCAGGTTGTTAAACGGGCAAGTTGTCACTCCCACTTAACTTGCAGCTGAGCGGCGCTTCCGAAAATGGTCTATTATTTATCGTATATGACAGCGAGGCTTTTGCGCGGCTGTGTAACAGATAGAGGCTATCTAGCTCTGATGCAACAAAAAATCTTCTCTCTTGCACGCAGCTTTGCCCTGTTGATTTTGCTACTGGCACAGAGTGCTGTCGGAGCCACTCAGGACAAGGCTTTTTTCTGGGAGGTCAGCGGCGAGGGTGGGGCGCTTTACCTGCTGGGTTCCATACATTTTGCCAGCACAGGCTTTTACCCGTTAAATGCGCGCATTGAAAGCGCCTTTGCTGAATCTGACAATCTGGTCGTCGAAGTCGATATTACCAGCGCTGATAGGGGCGGTATTGGCTTGATGATAAAGCAGGGCAGCTATCCGCCAGGCGAGACTATTAAGGATCATCTTTCACCCCATACCTACCAACAGCTGCGTCGGTATCTTGCGAGTCAACAGCTACCTCTGGAGCTATTAAGCCAATACAAGCCGGGCATGCTAATTCTCACCCTGACCTCCATGAAACTGATGCAGATGGGTCTTTCACCGGACCAGGGAGTTGATCTTCACCTGCTCAATCGCGCCCGCGGCAACAAAAACATCCTGGAACTGGAAACGCTGGAAGAGCAACTGAAGTTGCTGCTGGACCTGGGCGATGGCGAGGCATATCTGCAGCAATCTCTGGCAGAGTTTGATCAGTATCCACAAATGGTGAAAGTCTTGATTGAAGCCTGGCAACGGGGTGACACCAGGCAGCTCCAGGAGCTGTTAATCGATAAGCCCCTGCGCGACTACCCGGAAACACGACCCGTTTTCGAACGGATGTTCACCCAAAGAAACCTGCGCATGGCAGACAAAATCAAAGGCTTTCTTTCTCAACAAAAACACTATTTTGTAGTGGTGGGTGCCGGGCACTTGATCGGTGAGCAGGGTATTATTGCGTTACTACAAAATGCTGGCTATCGAGTTCGCCGTCTTTAGTTCGAATATTTCAATCAGTACCGGGTCAGGCTGCCAGTGCGCGGCCATCGTTCATGACTCATGGGCAGGGGTGTGAAAAAACACCTGGGGCTGCTTCACCGAAGTATCATCTTCAAACTGTTTTGAAAAATTGCAGTCCACGCACTCCTGCAGCCTACCCTGCTCAGTCAAAACAACCGTCAAGCTATCCATGTTGCCACACGCGGGACAGATAGCCCCGGCAATAAAACGCCTGGTCCTGTTATCCATAGGAAACCTGAAAGTTCATTCCTTGGGGTCATTGAGCCAATCAAGATATTCGCGAACGCCCTGGGCCACGGTGTTAAAGGGTTGATCATACCCCGCCGCTCTTAACTGGCTGATATCTGCCTGGGTATAGCTCTGGTAGCGACCCTTCAGGTGCTCAGGAAATTCGATATATTGCAGCTCACCATGACCATGCCAATCCAGAACGGCTTTGGCCACATCGTTAAAGGGCTGGGCGCATCCGGTTCCAACATTAAAGATACCGCTGACCGTAGGGTTGTCCAGCAACCAGAGTTTAACCTTGACCGCATCGCCCACATAGATAAAATCTCGAAGTTGTCCGCCATCAGCATAGCCGTCTGAACCAGCAAACAATTTAACCGTTCCCGACTCGAGTAGTTGGTTGTTCAGGTGATAGGCGACACTGGACATTGAACCTTTATGAGCCTCTCGCGGGCCATAGACGTTGAAGTAGCGAACCCCCACTACCTGGCTTTTAATACCTGGCTGGTGTCTGCGTACATACTGATCAAAGAGAGATTTAGAGTACCCGTAAACATTAAGTGGCCGCTCAAAGGCGGGATCTTCTTTGAATACCGTGCCTGCACCGTAAACCGCAGCACTTGATGCGTAGATCAGCGGTATCTCACGCTCAACGGCGTAATGAAATAGCTGCTTGCTGTACTCATAGTTATTTTCCATCATATAACGGCCGTCCCACTCGGTGGTCGCCGAACAGGCTCCGAGATGAAAGATGGCCTCGATGGTTTCTGGCAGGCGGTTGGTTTTTACTCGCTCCAGAAAGTCAGCTTTGTCCAGATAGTCTGCCAGGTCACAATCAGCAATATTGGTGAATTTTGTTCCATCAGAGAGATCATCAACCACCAGCAGATCCGAGCGCCCTTTCTGGTTAAGTTCCTTAACCAGATTGCTGCCAATGAAACCGGCACCGCCAGTCACTATAATCATCTTGCTGCTCCTCGTGTTTGCCAAAACTCCACTGTTAGCTTAACAGAAAATGCAGCTGCATAATGCTGGTTAGACCGTTGATTATAGTGAGGCTAGCCCAGAATGGCGCAACAGGGCTTCAATATCAGGGTCACGTCCCCGAAATGCCTGAAACATCTCAAGGGGTTCTTGCGAGCCGCCCTGCTCCAATATTTTACTGAGGAAATCCGCCGCAGCTTGAGTATCGAAAATTCCCTGCTCCTCAAAACGGGCAAAGGCATCCGCCGATAACACCTCCGCCCACTTATAGCTGTAATAGCCAGCCGCATAGCCCCCGGCGAAAATATGACTAAAGCCATTCTGGAAGCGGTTATCAGGTAGCACTGGTATCACTGATACTTGAGCTCGCACCTCATCTAGTATCTTTTGTACGTCTAGCGGCGACTCAGCCGGATCATGCTGGTGTATACGAAAATCAAACAGCGCGAATTCCAGCTGCCTAACCATCTGCATCCCCGCTTGAAAATTCTTTGCCGCCAGTAACTTATTAAGCATGGACTGGGGCAGCGGCTCCCCTGTTTGATAATGGCTGGATATCAGCGCCAGGCTCTCGCTCTGCCAGCACCAGTTTTCCAGAAACTGGCTGGGTAGCTCCACGGCGTCCCAGGGAACACCATTAATACCCGATACTCCACTATATTCAATCTGGGTTAACATATGGTGCAAACCATGTCCAAATTCATGAAATAGTGTAGTAACCTCATTGTGGGTTAGCAGTGCTGGAGCACCAGCCACTGGAGTGTTAAAGTTACAGGTTAAAAACGCTACGGGCAGCTGCAAGCCACCATCGCTACGGCGCCTGCGCACTCGGCAATCGGCCATCCAGGCGCCGCCCCGCTTGCGCTCTCTGGCAAAGAGATCGAGATAAAATTGTGCGATCACCTGATCATCACGGCTAACCTCGTAAAATAGCACATCGCGATGCCAAAGCTGTGGCCCTTTAACGGCTGTGATCTCAATGCCGAACAGCCGGTGGCTTATCTCAAACAGGCCTTGTAATACTTGATTCAGGGGAAACCAGGGGCGCAGTTCATCCTGTGAAATGGCATACCGGTGTTGGCGTAACTTTTCGCTGTAATAGCCTACGTCCCAGGGTTGTAGTTTCTCAACATTATGGTATTTGGCAGAAAATTCCTGTAGTTCACTCATCTCCTTGCGTGCTGAGGTCTGGGAGCGTTGTGCCAACTGTTGCAAAAAATCCAGCACCTGCTGTGGTGATTCCGCCATTTTGCTGGCCAGCGATAACTCTGTGTAGTTTGTAAAACCGAGCAGCTGAGCCTTCTCATGGCGTAGTGCCAAAATTTGTGTAATCAGCGGTGAGTTGTCCCACTGGCCTGCATTGGGGCCTTTCTCTGAGGCACGAGTCACGTAGACTTCATGTATTTGCTGGCGCAATGCGGCATTGTTACAGTAAGTGGTGACCGCGAAGTAGGAGGGAAATTCCAGGGTGACCAGGTAGCCCTCCTTCCCCTTGTCTTGTGCTGCCTGTGCCATACCCGCAAGAGATGCCTGAGGAATACCCGATAGCAGCTTTTGATCCGTTATCAGCTTTGTCCAGCCCTGGGTGGCGTCAAGTACCTGCTCAGCGAAACGGCTGGCCAGGTTTGAAAGCTCTTTGCTGATCTGGGCATAACGTTTCTTGTCAGCATCAGCTAGCGCCACACCCGAGAGACGAAAGTCCCTCAGGGTGTTGGAGAGTATTTTATTTTGCGCCGCACAGTAATCTGCGGCTTCATCGCTCTGCGCCAGCGCCTCAAAGGCCTTGAACAGTGGCTGACTTTGCCCCAGTTCGGTATTGTATTCGGACAGTAGCGGCAAGCAGGCATTATAAGCCTCTCTTAGCTCAGTGCTGTCCATCACGGCATTCAGATGGCTCACGGGTGACCATGCCTGCTCAAGACGGTCATCCAGCTCCTCAAGCGATGCTACCAGCCCCGCCCAATCTCGGTAAGACTCATCAGCCAGCATCAAAGTAATTTCGGCTCGATTGCGCTCTAAAATTGTTTTGATCGCCGCAAGCACGTGCTCAGCTTTTATGGCCTCAAAGGGCGGCAGAAGAGATTCTTCTAATAGGGGGTTACTCATAAATGTTTGCTCAATACCTGGTTGCGGCATAAAGTTATTTTTTAATAGTGGGAGACCTCAGCATAACGCACTTCTTTTGACAAGGTTTACAGCTATTCAGATTTTTTCAACTGAAATGGCCATTTGAAATCACGTTATCGATCGATTTTACTCATTTTTCTACACTAATAGCCATTTTAGGCGCACTTATCCCACACAACACGTCTCCGGCAAGCCATAAAGCATTAAAAATCTGGCTCCTTTGCGGATATTGGCTGCCATCGCCGCCAAACCATAAACCGTTGCATTTTTAGCCAACCCCATAAACCGAGTTCTTGCCAGGCCATAGTGCTGCTTATAGGTTGCAAAGGGGCGCTCACCACCCGATCGGGTCACGGCTATCACTTGATTGCGAGTTTTATCCGCACACGACAGTGGGTTATTCCTGTAGCCTTTGCGTTGTACCTGATCAGCAATACCCAGGTGTTCTAATTTATTTCGCGTTTCCTTAGAGCTGTATGCCGCATCGGCATACAGGGCACTTTCATTACCCAGTATCAGAGTATCGCGCTCCTGGCTGTCATGTACGTTACCTGGTGTAACCTGTTGGCAGTGAATGAACCCGTCTTCATCGACGCCTGTGTGGATTGAAAAACCATAGGTGGATTTCTTCCGACCACGACTATCATTCTTAACATGCCATCCGGCTTCCGGGTCACGCTTAGGCGTGCCATCCACACCATTACCAGAACCTGAGCGTGCAGCCTCAACGGGTGTGGCGTCAATGATGTTGATGCGCCCCTGGGTCATAATAATGTTCTTGGCCTCAAGCTGGCCGTTGATCTCTCCAAGCAGCCGATCCCAGAGGTTATGCTCAACTAATTGAGTTCGAAACCGACCGATAGTCGATGCTTCAGGAACCTCACCCCCCAGCTCCAGGCGGCAAAACTTGCGAAACAAAAGATCCCGGTATAAGCACTGGGCTAACTGTACATCGGATAGTTGATACCACATGCCCAGCAACAGACTTCGAAACAGGGTTAACAGTGGATAACTCGGGCATCCCGTTTTCGAGGAATAGATGGATGACAATAGGCACTCAATCTCTGACCATTCCAATAGTGCTTCTGTGTCATCAAGACTGTGAAGTATTGGGTGATCAATATCTGAGGCGCTGATAAATAATTCTGTTTGTGTTGAAAAAGATTTTTGCATACCTGAGTCTAACAAATCACTCGATCAATGAGGAGTTATGCTGAGGTCTCAGATAGAAACAAGCTTAATAGTACGAATATACGCATTCTCTATGCTGGCCCTCTAACAGTTGTATACCGCGCATGCGCGTTTTACCGCCGCATCGATTTTGTGCGCTTCTTCTAATTTACTGAAAAGGAACGTATTCTTAGACATTTCCCAGATTCCT
>CAYYRK010000061.1:0-13835 GCA_964473915.1 uncultured Pseudomonadales bacterium | reverse complement strand
CATATGAGGAAGATACAATCGTTACCGCACCGGATCATTAGCTACTTTTTATGCCCAGAAATTCAGTACGCTTCGGCGGGTATTTGAGGTGTGGGTTAATACTCGCCAGAACTTAATCCTGATGAATACCTGAACTGTGATTTGAAGGCGAAAATCAGTACAGATAAACCGACCCGCAAGAAAGGAGACATGAAGGTAAAATTACACAAACATATGCGATCAATTCAATCTCAACCGGATCGGGTGAAGTCCTATTTCAGACATACCAAGATTTCATATGCAGCGTGACCTGTTCGATATTATGCTGCCGGATTAATAGTGACCTTAGCTCGATGCTTTTCATGGCCAATATTATACTGCATATGTTCGATATTATTATGCCGCGTTAATAGTGTGCTTCTGTAATGCTTGAGTTTGTCTGACAGGGAAATATTTTAACCTTCTCATCCGGCAAGAGCTGAGTATCACAGTTTTCAGCGGGTCATTGATATTCGAATGGGGAAGAGGGTATTATCCGAGCCGCTGACCCGTTTTGTGACCCAAATGACAGGAAGTGTGCGGCAGTTGGTGGCTGTTGACTTGCCAGTAACCAGGTCCTTGAGTCCTGTTAAAGCAACGGATTTTAAAAATTTATTGAGCTGATAGGAGCCGGGTATGTTTGAGCAGCTGCAACCTTTATCACCTGATGCCATTCTTATGCTGATGGACATGCACAACCAGGATTCTAATCCTAACAAGATCGATCTGGGTGCTGGTATCTATAAGGACGAAAAGGGGCGGGCGCCGATATTCAAGGCTGTTAAAGAGGCGGAGCGACGGTTTGTTGCGACACAAGAGACCAAAGCTTATATAGGTCCACCAGGTGAAGCTGGATTTAACCAGGCTATTTCTGAATTGATATTTGGTAAAACACATCCTGTGTTTAGAGAACGCCGTATTCGTACCATCCAGACTCCCGGAGGTTCCGGTGCCCTCAGGGTGGCTGCTGAAATGATCCTCAGGGCTCGCTCAGGTGCTAGAATCTGGGCCAGTGACCCGACCTGGGCCAACCATGTTCCGCTGCTGAGCAGTGCTGGAATAAAACTGGAACAGTACCCCTACTATGACGCAGACGTTCATATTCTAAGGTTTGATGCCATGGCCGCTGCACTGGAGACGGTGGCCGCTGGCGATCTGGTGTTATTGCACGGTTGTTGCCACAACCCGACCGGTGTAGACCTTACCCGCGAACAGTGGCAAACCGTTGCAGAAATTGCAGGGCGCCGTGGGTTTATCCCCTTTATTGACTTGGCCTATCAGGGGTTTGCTCAGGGGCTGGATGAGGATGCTTTCGGTATTCGGTTGTTGGCAGAAAAATTGCCGGAGCTTATCGTTGCCAGCTCTTGTTCGAAAAACTTCGGCGTCTATCGAGAGCGAACCGGTGCGCTCTCCTTTGTTACAGCAGGTGAGCGCGTTGCTGACACCTGCTTGACACAGATGGCCTCAGTGGTCCGTTGTCTATATTCAATGCCCCCAACTCATGGTGCATCACTGGTCAGAATAGTGCTGAGCGACCCGCAATTGAGGGCCGAGTGGGAGCGTGAATTAACCACGATGCGAAATCGTATCAACGGGATGCGCGCCCTGGTTGCAGGCAAGCTACAGCAGACAACCGGCAGGGACTTTTCCTTTATCGCTTCACAGAATGGTATGTTTTCTTTTCTTGGAATCTCTCCTGATCAGGTATTACGCCTTAGGGAGGAGTTCAGTATCTATATGGTGGACTCGGGCAGAATCAGTATTCCGGGTTTAATGGAGGAAAATATAGATTACTTCGTTCGATCAGTGTCTGCTGTTTTATGATTTTTTTACAGGCGGGGAGCTGGAGTCGGGGTTGATGACCACTTTGTTATAAAAACGGACCTCTTTTCAGGCTCGCTTTTGACCAGCAGGCTGGCCCTTGCCCCCATTAATGCATTATCATTGAGCAATTAATGACTGTGGGCTTTTTGCCCGTTTCCTAATAGCCAGCTGTATAGATTAAACAAAAAGGCTTAACTTCCGATAATGTCAGCCATCTGCAAGCGCCTAACTGGTACCCTTTTGTGTGTCACTTCCTTTTTGTTCGGCTACCCCACGCCCCTTGCCGCTCAGGATTCAGTCGATAATAGCGCTCAGCGCTGGTCCTGTACTACAGATAATACAAACGAGGGCTGGCGATGTTCGCAGATCGAAAAACCGCCACACAATAACCGCTATGTGCCTATGGCAAACTATAGGCGTATTACCACAATTCCTGAGCAACAAAAAGATCCTGGCAAGACAGCGCTACAGACTCATCTGGACTGGGTGCCTGTAGGTCAACTATCACCAGAAAAAAGAGCAGAACTCGCCCCATTCTGTAAGGGTGCTTATGTGGAACCAGCCTATGTGGCACCAGAACTGTTGGCACTTGATCCAGCAACACAGCCAATTATAGGTTCCTCCATAGAATCGAAGACTACCGAAGATGGCATCAGCACCCTGGACGGGGATGTTATTATCAGCCAGGGATATCGACAGGTCAAAAGTGAGCGAGCGCTCATCGACAGAACCACCAGTGTCGCAACCATTGACGGTGAGGCTCAATACCGGGAACCGGGTATCCTGCTGAAAGGGTATGACACCCAGATCAACCTTGAAACCAAAGAGGTCTCTACCCAGAATGTGGAGTTTGTGTCACACGATACTCGCATGCGCGGCCAGGCCAAGCAGCTAAAACGAGAAACTGATGGGATTGTACGAATAACTGATGCCAGCATTACCCAGTGCGCCCCGGGGGACGATGCCTGGGCATTAACCGGAAGCAGTATTGACCTGGATCGTGAACGGGGCGTGGGAACGGCCAGGCATGCTAAACTGAAAATCAAAAATATACCGGTGCTCTATACCCCCTATCTGCAATTTCCTATCGATGAACGTCGTAAGACCGGGATCCTTTTCCCTCATATAAGCTCTTCCGACGATGGTGCTGACATCTCAGTGCCCATCTATCTGAACCTTGCACCCAATTATGATGCGACCTTCATTCCACGTTATATCTCTGACCGGGGCACAATGGCAGAAAGTGAATTTCGTTATCTTCATTCAAACAATAGTGGTGTGATTGGTGGTGCCTGGTTGGGCAGTGATGATGGTTTTAATGATGAGAATCGCTGGCTATTGTCGGTTGACCACAAGGGAACCCTGTTTGATCGGATCAAAACCAGGGTTGATTATAGCGCGGTGAGCGATGAGGATTATTTCAGCGATCTGGGTACCGCCCTGAGCGTTTCCAGCAGAAGCCACCTGCTTAGGAAGGGGCAGGCGAGATACAGCCGGGACTACTGGGATCTGACCGTGCTGCTGCAGGGTTATCAATCTCTGGATGATTTTATTACCGATGAAAATGAATCCTATGACCGACTGCCTCAGGTGTTACTGGATATTGATTATCCCTATGCAAACTCTGGCCTGAGGTTGGGTTTGCTGGTAGAGCATACCTGGTTTGACCGGGATAATAGTAATCTGAAGGATCTGGATAGGGCGGTTGGGCAGCGCAGTCGCCTGGAGCCGTCTATTAGCTGGAATTTAGAGTGGCCAGCCGCCTACATCAAACCCAGTGTGCGATATAAATACAGCACCTATGATCTTGAAGATCTGAGTGCCCAATTTGATGATAAACCGGAGATCTCCAGCCCTCTCTACAGTCTGGATGCCGGTATTTTCTTTGAGCGGGAGATGCACTGGAATAAAGCGCCCATGATGCAAACCTTTGAACCTCGGTTATTCTACCTTAAGGTGCCTGAGGAGAAGGGGCAGGATCAAATCCCTGATTTTGATACCAGCGAATTAACTTTTGGTTATAACCAGCTGTTTCGTGAAGATCGATTTACCGGTGGTGATCGAATTGGTGATGCCGACCAGCTGTCTGTTGGCCTTACTAGCCGTATCCTGGAGGACTCAGGTTTTGAGCGCTTGCGCACAAGTTTAGGGCAGACCTATTACTTTGAGGATCGCATGGTGACGCTGGATGGCGTTCTGGATGATGATTACGATACTTCAGAATCAGCCTTCGTTGCCGAATTTATGTATGCTCTGCAAACCGGTTGGCGTTTTATGGGCGATATAGAGTGGGATCCAGCGCTTGAAAGAACCAATGCAAGCAGCCTTAGTCTCAGGTATAAGAGCGATAACAATCGGATATTTAATCTGAGTTATCGGTTGCGTAGTGACAGGCGCAAACTGGAGCAAACAGATATTTCCACTCTCTGGCCGATATCTTCGCGGTGGAGTGTTATCGCACGCTGGAACCAGGACTTGATTCATGACAGAGTGGTTGAGGCACTGGCGGGGCTGGAGTACCAAAGTTGCTGCTGGAGTCTGCGTTTTGCTGCCCGCCGTTGGGTGAACGATGACGATATTTATTCTGCTGACGAGGTTAAAGAAAAAGATGGTATCTATCTACAGATACAACTAAAAGGGCTTGCCGGAATTGGTCAGTCGTTGGACGGGTTATTACAAGACAGCATCATAGGTTATCAAGAGCAAAAAAATAATGGCATATTCAAACAGTAAGTTATTAGGCAGTATTACATCCCTGCTGCTTGCCATAGCACTGCCTGTACTGGCTCAGGTCAAACCCCTGAACCGTATTGCGGTGATAGTCAACGATGGCGTTATTATGGAAAGCCAGGTAGCTAAACGCCTCAAGAAGATCACTGCCAACATTAAAAAGCAGAATGTGAACCCTCCCCCCCAAGATGTTCTGACGCGAAAGGTGGTAGAACAGTTGATTTTAGAGAAAATCCAGCTTCAGATCGGGGAGCGCGTCGGGGTGCGTATCGATGATAATACCCTTAATCAAACCATTGATCGCATAGCCAGGCAAAATGGTTTTACCCTTGAAGGTTTCCAGAAAGCGCTTGAAAAAGATGGTCTGTCCTATCGTGAAACCCGGCTGCAGATCCGCAGGGAGATGATCATTTCTCGGGTTCGAGATGGTCGCGTGGGTGCTCGGATACAGGTGACCGAGCAGGAAGCTCAAAATTATATGGACTCCGAAGCTGGAAAAATACAGTTGCAGGCCGAATATCGGCTGGGCCATATCCTTCTCCGTCTGCCTGAAAGTGCTTCGATCGATGAGCTTGCCACAGTGGAGTCCAAAACTAATAATCTATATGAACAATTGGCTAATGGTGCTGATTTTTCAGTATTGGCCAAAGAGTATTCTGCCGGTCCAGATGCTGAGGAAGGTGGTGATATGGGTTGGCGTAAAGAGTCACAGCTGCCCTCATTGTTTGCTGATATCGCGCCGTCAATGAGTGCTGGCGATATATCTCGTCCACTAAAAGCAGGGAACGGCTTTCATATCATCAAGGTACTGCAAAAGCGTGGTGGCAACTCTGTTTTGACGCCCCAAACCCATGTACGTCACATCCTGATTAAGCCCTCAGAGATCAGAACGGACCAGCAGGCACAAGCCTTGATTGTAGGGTTGCGTGACCGAATCGTGTCAGGCGAATCCTTTGCCGATATTGCAACAAATAATAGCGATGACACCAGCTCATTGGCTGATGGCGGCGATCTGGGCTGGGTGAATCCAGGGGAGATGGCTGATGAATTTAGTGCTGTTATGGGTGAGAGCGTAATAGATGTTATCAGCGAGCCCTTCAGAACCGATTTTGGCTGGCATATTTTGCAGGTATTAGAGCGCAGAGAGCATGATGTAGGTTTAGAGATAAAACGGCGCCGTGCAAAGGAGTTTGTCTATCAGCGTAAATTCAAGGAAGAGGTGGAGATCTGGTTGCGCGAAGAGCGTGATGATGCCTATGTTGATATTAAACTCTACTAAGAAATATCACTAAAACATTTTCATAAAAAATCGAGGCTTCGTGAAAAAAACACCGGTCTTAGCGATTACACCCGGCGAGCCGGCAGGCATTGGACCGGATGTGCTTATTCAGGCTATACAGGATGCCTGCTTTGACGCAGCGCTGGTCGCCATCGCCGACCCATTACTGCTTGAAAGCCGGGCCCATCAACTGGGTCTGCCCCTGAAATTACACCCTCTCACTTCAGATACGCCGACACCTCTACCTCGCGCTGAACTTTGGATTCAACCGGTAAAAATGAAGGTTGAAGCGATCTGCGGTAAGCTCAATAGAGCCAATGCTGCCTATGTTCTTGATACCTTGAACCGTGCCGCAACAGGTTGTATGCACCAGCACTATCAAGCGATGGTGACCGCTCCTGTACACAAGGGTATTATTAATGATGCGGGTTATCACTTTAGTGGCCACACTGAGTTTCTTGCTGACCTGACCGGGACATCACGGGTGGTGATGATGCTGGCTACCGAGGAGTTACGTGTTGCCCTGGCAACGACCCATCTGCCGTTAAGAGAGGTCGCAGATAGCATAACGAGCCAATTGCTGGAAGAGGTGATCACTATTTTGAATCTGGAATTGACTGCTAAATTTGGAATTGAAAACCCCCGGATACTGGTCTGTGGGCTCAATCCTCACGCGGGGGAAGGCGGTCATCTTGGTCGCGAGGAGCAAGATATCATAGAACCTGTCCTGATAAAGTTACGTGACCGGGGGTTGGCACTGACAGGACCGTTGCCCGCAGATTCACTGTTCACTGAGAAAACCCTGCAACAGGGGGATGCCGTGCTGGCTATGTATCACGACCAGGGTCTTCCTGTGCTTAAGTATGCCGGGTTCGGTTGTGCCTCTAACATAACGCTGGGGCTGCCTATTATTCGTACCTCTGTTGACCACGGCACAGCGCTTGATCTGGCGGGCACAGGAGAGGCCAATTCAGGCAGTCTTGTCACCGCAATTAACCAGGCTATTACAATGGCCCATACCCATCATCATTCATCAGGAAAATTGACTTGAATAGCAAAGGCGCTCCAACTCATAGGGCCAGAAAACGGTTCGGCCAAAACTTTCTGCACGATTCAAATGTCATTCATAACATCATTAACAGTATTGGCGTAGCGCCTGGGCAAAATGTTGTTGAAATCGGGCCTGGCATGGGCGCACTCACCGAACAATTACTACAAAAAACAGCCGGTAATTTGACGGCAATTGAACTGGATAGAGACCTGGTCTCTCTCCTGCAGACCCGGTTTTCCGATTACCCTGACTTTAAAATAGATCAGGCTGATGCCCTTAAATTTGATTTCAGTCAGATCGCCACTGAAAATGAACCACTGAGAATCGTGGGTAATCTTCCCTATAATATATCTACACCGTTGATTTTTCGCCTGCTGAGCTTTGCTCCTCTGATCAAAGATATGCACTTTATGCTACAGAAGGAGGTAGTTGATCGCCTTAGTGCTGCTGCGGGTAATCGCAATTACGGGCGCCTTTCTGTCATGGCACAATACCACTGTCAGATTATCGCCCTGTTCGATGTGCCCCCTCAGGCTTTTCGTCCCCAGCCTAAGGTTGATTCAGCGATTGTGCGGCTTATTCCCTACGAAAAACCACCCTTTTTAGCCCGGGACCATCGTTGTTTGGCAGACCTGGTGCGTACTGCTTTTAACCAGAGACGCAAGACCTTGCGCAACAATTTGAAAGGTTTAATCACTGACCAGCAGCTTTTAAGTATTGATATAAACCCGAGTGTTCGTGCAGAAACCCTGACACCGGCTGATTTCGTACGTATCAGCAATCTGCTGAGTTAACCTGGAGCAATAGGCAAAATTTTTGTGGAAAACTGGTCCCATACTGGATAGAAAAATATTGGGTACCATGACCCTTATCAAAACTTAACCGAGGTACGCAGTACAAATTATGGCAACCTACGCTATTGGAGATATACAGGGCTGCTATGACGAATTTATGGCTCTGTTGGAGCTGGCCAGATTCAAACCTAAAAAAGATAAACTCTGGGTTGCTGGCGATATGATCAATCGGGGCCCCAACTCACTGGAAACGCTGAGATATATAAAAAATCTGGGTGACAGCGCCGTGCCTGTATTGGGTAATCACGACCTTCACCTATTAGCTCTCGCCCACAAAATACAGAAGCCAAAACGTTCCGATACCGCAGTGCAGATTCTCCAGGCGCCTGATAGGCGGGAACTTCTGAGCTGGTTACGCAAACAGCCCTTGATCCACTACGACAAGGATCGTAACTATGCCATGGTACATGCGGGCATCCCCCCTGAGTGGAGCCTTAAAAAGGCGCTCTTGCTGGCCAGCGAAGTAGAGACGGTTTTAAGAGGCTCTGATTACAAGAAGTTTCTTGTCAATATGTATGGCGACAGCCCCTGCCGGTGGGATGATAACTTGAGGGGCTGGCCACGGTTGAGAATTATTACCAATTACCTGACTCGTATGCGTCTTTGTGATCATAAAGGCGGGCTTGAATATCTTCATTATAAGATGTCGGCGCAAGCGCCTTCCAGCTATAAACCCTGGTTTGCGCATGGTAAACGGAAAACCCGTAATCTGAATATTATCTTTGGTCACTGGGCAGCCCTGAATGGGGAGAGTGGTCAGGGTCGTGTATTTGCGCTCGATACAGGCTGTGTCTGGGGGCAACAGTTGACCATGATGCGCCTTGAAGATCAGCAAATGTTTAGTCTTGAATGCGCAGCTCAATGCACTTATGTGTGATTCAACTGTTTAATCCAGGGTAATATTTTCCAGATTCAAACTCATTTGACGAGACTTTGGTATAAAAGCTATTTGACTTTTACGCCTTATTAAGAAGATTCTCAAACGGTCATTTTCTCCAGCAAACGCCCCTGCTGCACCTATTTTTTCCTGGCGGGGATTAGTGTCGCCCTCCGTGCAAAGATTCCTCAATACGGTGCAAAATCCTTTTTTCTATATTCTGGCTGAGGCTAAATAAACGATCTTCTCGGAACTTCATCCGGCGGCTAACCTCTAATGAACAAGCCTGTAGCGCACGCGCTTCGCTCGGGTTCAACTGCACCACCCGCCAAAATTGCTGGCACTTGTTGGCGTTACAAGCCGCCGCCTGTTTATTCAAACACCGATTTCCTACTTGGTTATTACCGTTATTTAAACGCCTGGAGGATCTTATGAGCATAATCAGCCACTATCAGCACCGCTTCGCGGATGCACAGCAGGAAGAGTGCAGCCTTGCGGAGTACCTTGAAATCTGCAAAAAAGACCCATCGGCCTACATCTCCCCGGCTGAACGGTTGTTATTGGCAATTGGTGAGCCGGAACTGATCGACACCTCTAAAGACCCGCGCCTGAGCCGTATTTTTTCCAATAAAGTTCTCAAACGCTACCGGGAATTTGGCGATCTTTACGGAATGGAGGAGTGTATTGAGCAGATTGTTTCCTTTTTTAAGCATGCGGCCCAGGGGCTGGAAGAGAAAAAACAAATTCTCTATCTGCTAGGACCCGTAGGGGGTGGTAAGTCCTCTTTGGCTGAAAAACTGAAAAAATTGATGGAAAGAATTCCTTTCTATTCAATTAAGGGGTCACCCATCAACGAATCACCTTTAGGCCTGTTTGATTCTGAAGAGGATGGTCAAATTCTTCAGGAGGAGTACGGCATCGCGTTACGTTATGTAAAAAATATGATGTCGCCTTGGGCCGCTAAACGCCTCAAAGAGTATGGTGGCGACATCAGCCGGTTTCGTGTTATCAAACAGCACCCCTCCATTATTAACCAGATCGCTCTGTCCAAGACCGAACCGGGTGATGAAAATAACCAGGATATATCGTCACTGGTGGGTAAGGTTGACATCCGTAAGCTCGAGTCCTTTGAGCAGAGCGATCCGGATGCTTACAGTTTTTCCGGCGGTCTGTGCAGATCCAACCAGGGACTGATGGAGTTTGTTGAGATGTTCAAGGCACCCATAAAAGTGCTTCACCCTCTTTTGACAGCCTCTCAGGAGGGTAACTACAACGGCACAGAGGCGATTGGTTCGATCCCCTTTGACGGTATTGTTCTTGCGCACTCCAATGAAGCTGAGTGGCGCACCTTTAAAAACAATAAAAATAACGAGGCTTTCATTGACCGCATCTATATTGTCAAGGTGCCCTACTGTTTGCAGGTAAAAGAGGAGATGCAAATTTATGCGAAGTTGCTATCAGATAGCTCTCTCAGTGAGGCGCCCTGTGCGCCAGATACATTGCGGATGCTTGCCCAGTTCGCTGTGCTTTCCCGGTTAAAAGAGCCGGAAAATTCAAATCTTTACTCTAAAATGCGTGTTTACGATGGTGAAAACCTTAAAGATGTTGATCCAAAGGCCAAATCAAACCAGGAATATCGAGATGCTGCTGGTGTAGATGAGGGTATGGAGGGTCTATCGACCCGATTCTCTTTTAAAATTCTTTCCAAGGTATTTAACTTTGATCCCTCCGAGATCGCTGCAAATCCAGTACATCTACTGTATGTGCTGGAGAAACAGATCAGCCAGGAACAGTTTCCGGCAGACATTCATGACCGCTATCTGAATTTTCTTAAGGAGTTTATCACCCCGCGTTACATCGACTTCCTCAGTAAAGAGATTCAAACAGCTTACCTGGAATCTTACTCTGAGTATGGGCAGAATATTTTTGATCGCTATATCACTTACGCTGATCTCTGGATACAGGATCAGGAGTTCCGTAATCCGGAAACGGGTGAGATTCTTGATCATGGCGCTCTGAATGATGAACTAGAAAAGATCGAAAAGCCGGCAGGCATTAGTAACCCCAAGGATTTTCGTCACGAGGTCGTCAATTTTGTTCTCAGAGCCCGCGCGGCTAATCGTGGTAGTAATCCCGCCTGGAACAGTTATGAGAAATTGCGCCTTATTATCGAAAAAAACATGTTCTCCAGTACCGAGGACCTGCTGCCGGTCATCTCCTTTAACGCAAAATCTTCAACCGAAGAGAGTAGTAAGCACCAGGATTTTGTTGACCGTATGATTGAGCGTGGATATACAGAGAAGCAGGTACGTCTGCTGTCGGAATGGTATCTGCGAGTACGCAAGTCACAGTGAATGTAGTCCTGTAAAAGGAGAGCTTCGTGACCTTTCTCATCATAGACCGGCGTCTTAACGCAAAACATAAAAGCGCAGTTAATCGACAACGCTTCCTGAGGCGTTACCGCAAACACATCAAAGATGCGGTCGCTGATGCTATTAAAAAACGCAGCATCACAGATATTGAGCGCGGTGAATCTGTCAGCATACCCAAAAAAGATGTTTCTGAACCTGTGTTTCACCATGGCCGTGGTGGCCGTCAGACCCGGGTGTTGCCGGGGAACAAGGAGTTTATTGCTGGTGATCGTATACAACGCCCATCCGGGGGGCAGGGTGGCGGCGGTGGTGGTGCCAGTGATTCGGGTGAGGGTATGGATGATTTTGTCTTTGAGCTCACCCAGGATGAATTTCTTGATTTTGTGTTCGAAGACCTTGAGTTACCCAACCTGATTAAAAAGCAGTTAATGGATTCCGATTCATACAAATTGGTGAAGGGTGGTTATGTCAATGAGGGTATTCCCGCCCGCCTGAATGTACTGCAATCGCTGCGTAGCGCCTACGCAAGACGGATCGCGCTGACCGGGGTGACGCGCAAACAGATCCGAGAGTTGGAGGAGGAGCAGGCCGAGCTGGAAAAAGATCCAGGCAGGGATATGCCGGCAGAACTGAGGCTCAAGGAGGTCAGGAAGGAGGTTGAACGACTGCGGCGCAGGTTGAAGAAAATTCCGTTTCTGGATGAATTTGATCTTAAATACAACAATGTATTGGAGCAACCTACACCCACTACCAGCGCGGTCATGTTCTGTTTGATGGATGTATCGGGTTCTATGACCCAGGATATCAAGGATATGGCCAAGCGATTCTTCATTTTGCTGTATCTGTTTTTAAAGCGTAACTATCAGAAAATAGAGGTGGTTTTTATTCGCCACCACACCAAAGCCAGCGAAGTAGATGAGGATGAGTTCTTTCATTCTCGCGAGACCGGTGGAACCATCGTGTCCAGCGCCCTGGAGTTAATGCTGGAAGTTATCGTTGACCGATATCCGGTTAGCGACTGGAACATCTACGCTGCTCAGGCTTCAGATGGAGACAACTGGGCAGAGGATTCCCCCCGCTGTAGTGAAATTCTCAAGAATAAAGTTTTACCCCTGGTGCAATACTTCACTTATGTGGAGATTACTCCCCGGAAACATCAGGCACTCTGGTCTGCCTATATTGATCTGCATGAGCAGTTTCCGAATCATTTTGCCATGAGACAGATTGAGAGCCTGGATGATATCTATCCTGTTTTCCACGATCTGTTTAAAAGGAAAACCCAATGACCCCGCGAAAACCTATCGCCGAGGGTTCGGAATGGACCTTCGAATATCTGGAGGCGTACGAGAGAGAGATTGAACGGCTTGCCGAAGGTTTCAGACTGGACACCTACCCCAACCAGATCGAGATCATTGGTGCCGAGCAGATGATGGATGCTTACTCCTCAACCGGTATGCCTGTGGGCTACCACCACTGGTCGTTCGGCAAGCAGTTTCTGTCTACGCAGCAGAGCTATCGGCGTGGTCGCATGGGTCTTGCTTATGAGCTGGTGATCAATTCAAATCCCTGTATCTCCTATTTAATGGAGGAGAATACCCTGACCATGCAGGCGCTGGTGATTGCCCACGCCTGTTTTGGGCACAACTCTTTTTTCAAGGGCAACTATCTGTTTAAAACCTGGACCGATGCCAGCGCCATCGTTAATTATCTGTTGTTTGCCAAGCAATATATCGCAAAATGCGAGGTGCGCCACGGTGTTGAGCGTGTTGAGACACTGCTCGATTCCTGCCATGCGCTGATGAATTACGGAGTGGATCGCTTCAGGCGGCCCAGTCCTATCTCCAACGAAAAGGAGCAGCAACGTCAGCTGGAACGCGAGGAATATCTGCAACAACAGGTTAATGATCTGTGGCGCACCATTCCACAGAAAAAAAAGGAAACCGATCAGGATACTCTACGTTTTCCAGCAGAACCTCAGGAAAATCTGCTCTATTTTATTGAGAAAAACGCACCTGTACTGGAGCCATGGGAGCGTGAAATTGTACGGATTGTACGTAAAATTGCCCAGTATTTTTACCCGCAACGACACACCAAAGTCATGAACGAAGGGTGGGCAACCTTCTGGCATTACAATCTTCTCAATGGTCTTTATGACGATGGGTTGGTCACTGATGGTTTTATGCTAGAGTTTTTGCAGTCTCACACCAGCGTTATCAAGCAACCTGACTTTGATGATTCCTGGTTCAGTGAGATTAACCCCTATGCGCTGGGTTACGCCATGTATACTGATATTCGCCGCATCTGTGAAGATCCCACCCCTGAAGACCGGCGATTTTTCCCCGATATTGCAGGCAGTAACTGGTTGGATACAGTTCACCATGCTATGCAAAACTATAAGGACGAGAGTTTTATTTTACAGTTCCTCTCCCCCAAGGTGATCCGCGACCTGAAGCTCTTCTGCATTATTGATGATGATAAAAGTTCAGAAATAGAAGTATGCGCTATACATGATGAACAGGGTTATCTGCGGTTGCGGGAGGAGTTGGCAAATCACTACAACCTAAGTCAGCAGGAGCCCAATATTCAGGTGTGGTCTGTTAATCTGCGCGGTGACCGCTCACTCACCCTAAGGCATGTCCAGGCAGATCGTATTCCTCTACACCAGGAGGATGCCATAGAGGTGGTCAAGCATCTGTACAGATTATGGGGGTTTGATGTTTACCTGGAATCCACTCAGGATGAAAAACTCATCCAGTGCATTCACGGAAACAGTGAATCAACCGAAGTTGAGGTGCCTGAGGATGAGGGTGATATCAAAGATATGCTATTT
>CAYYRK010000060.1:0-14296 GCA_964473915.1 uncultured Pseudomonadales bacterium | reverse complement strand
GGGGGTTATAGAAAGCATAAAAGGCCTTTTGTCATCTGTCCACAGTAATCGTGGCCGTCACCCTGATGAGACGGAGTGTTCATGTTCAAGCCGCCGCTGCGCGAGGCATCACCAGCAAAGGGCCATGGCGTAGCGCGAAAGCTTGAGGGATCAATCAAGCACTGTCATTAGACTACCCGATTTCTGGGGCGACACGGGTGCTGAATGACAACTGGACGTGAACTATTCACTGTTGGGTAGTCAGCGAAAACTGCTGACTAAAATAACAGGACTCGGTATGATGCCCCTCAGTTTAATTGAACCTTGACGTCTGCCGGGTTAAGCCTGACAGCCTTCCAGACAGCGGCTATTAACTATTAATCCAAAATTTTAGGCAAAAATAAGGAGAGTAACGAATGAGTGATTTTGATTCTTTAACGCATGTGAGCGTTAATGTTGGTGAGGACTACGTTGCAACCGTTGAAATCAGTAATCCGCCATTAAACTTTTTTAATGTGACCATGATTACTGAACTTGCTGATGTTTTGGAGGCATTGGATAAAAACCCTGCTTGCCGAGCCATCGTCCTGGGCGCGGCAGGTAAAGTCTTCTGTGCCGGTGCTAATTTTGGTGATGGAAAAGATACTGGTGATGCATTGGGTAAAGCTGATGCAGCGCCTGCCGATGAGAGCAAGTCTGTATTTCGCCGTGGCGCAGAAGTATTATACAGCAATGCTTCGCGTCTATTTGGTACCAAAAAACCGATTGTTGGTGCGATTCATGGTGCGGCCGTAGGTGGCGGGCTTGGGCTTTCTTTGGTTCCTGATTTTCGGGTGGGTTGCCCGGAAAGTCGTTTCAGCGCTAACTTTACGGCACTGGGTATTCACCCCGGGTTTGCTCTGAGCTATACGTTGCCTGACCTTATTGGCAAACAGAAAGCACACCTGATGTTTTATACCAGCTGTCGAGTTAAAGGAGAGCAGGCACTTCAGTGGGGATTACTTGACCGGCTGGTGGCACAGGATCAGGTTCGTGAAGAAGCGCATGCTTTGGCTGTGGAGCTTGCCAGTACAGCGCCTCTGGCCACGATGTCTATTCGTGAAACCGAACGGCAGGGTGTTGTCGACAAAATTAAAGCTGCTACTCAGCGAGAGGTTGCCGAGCAGGAGTGGTTAATGAAAACAGAGGATGCTAAAGAGGGAATGAACGCCGTAAACGCACGCAGGAAGGCTGATTTCCAGGGTAAATAAACCGTTGGCATTTGAGGGCGTGTTGATTGCGGCTAGGTCTGACCTGGATTTAGCCCTACATAATTGATGCGCCCGAGTCAGCCCAATGAGTGCCTGGCAAGATAAGATTTTGCGCCCCTGCCGAAAGCTCATTCATCAAAACCAGGTTTGTAGTTGTGGGCCTCTGATCGGTCAAACAATCGGCTAGTCTGGATCTTTCCAGAACGTTCAAAAACGACCTGCATCCTGCTGTTTCTGGCCAGGGTACACACTGTGTCTAAATGCTATCGGGTTTTCTCCAGGCTCAGTTGGCCATGCAATTCATGATGAAGTACGGCCTATTATCATCATGAATTAGCCAAAATCCCGGTTTTTCATCGAAAAGCTGTTTTGGTTTATCGCGATTGCCTCTACAATATCTCGCTTCATTTAATCAGGTAACTTGCCACTTGAGATCTCAGTGTGAAAAGAGAATTTGAACGAATTAATCGTCTTCCGCCCTATGTTTTCAATATCGTTAATGATTTGAAGCAACAGGCGCGATCGCGTGGAGAGGATATTATTGATTTTGGTATGGGTAATCCCGATCAACCTACACCAAAACCTATCGTCGACAAGCTGATAGAGACAGTGCAGCGTGATGATACGCACCGTTATTCGCAATCCAAGGGGATCCCGCGATTGCGCCAGGCTATTTGTAACTGGTACAAGAACCGTTACGATGTTGATCTTGACCACGAAACTGAAGCCATTGTAACCATCGGTTCTAAAGAGGGGCTGGCACACCTAGCGTTGGCGACCATGTCACCCGGTGATGGTGTTCTGGTACCTAATCCGTCCTACCCTATTCATCCTTACGGGTTTGTGATTGCCGGGGCAGATATTCGTCATGTGCCGATGACGAGAGAGGTAGATTTTTTTACCGAACTTGAAAGCGCGATCAAAAATGCCTGGCCAAAGCCCAAGATGCTAGTATTAAACTTTCCGGGTAATCCCACGACTCAGTGTGTGGAGCTGGAGTTTTTTGAAAAAGTAGTTGAAATAGCAAGGGAGCATCGTATCTGGATAATACAGGATCTGGCCTATGCTGATATTGTATTCGACGGTTATCAGGCACCATCGATTTTGCAGGTGCCGGGAGCCAAGGAGATCGCCGTTGAATTTTTCTCCCTTTCCAAAAGCTATAATATGCCTGGATGGCGAGTTGGGTTTTGTGTGGGTAACCCTGTACTGATCAATGCGCTTGCACGGATCAAATCCTACCTGGACTATGGTACTTTTACGCCCATTCAGGTGGCCGCTATCTCTGCGCTGGAAGGCGATCAAAGCTGCGTGGAACAGATTCGTCAGCAATATTTGTCGCGTCGTAATGTGCTCTGTAACGGGTTAAACAGTATAGGGTGGCCGGTTACACCACCCAAGGCGACCATGTTTGTCTGGGCACCTATCCCTGAGCCATATCTGGAGATGGGTTCGCTGGAATTTACCAAAAAGCTGTTGAGTGAAGCCAAGGTGGCCGTTTCTCCCGGTATTGGGTTTGGCGATTATGGCGATGATCATGTTCGTTTCGGACTGATTGAAAATGAACATCGAACTCGCCAGGCATTGCGGGGAATTCGAAGAATGTTCAAAAATGACGGATTAATAGATTGAGTACGTTTTTAATGCAGCATGAGAGCAAAATGGCGCTCGTGCAAAGCTCTCAGATTGATAAATGAGGTAGTTTGTTTGAAACCGGTGAATATTGGAATGTGTGGGTTGGGAACCGTTGGTGGCGGAACCTTGAATGTACTTAACAGAAATGCTCGAGAGATATCGCGCAGGGCCGGGCGGGATATTCAGATATCTCATATCGGGTCCAGAAGTGCTAAGCCTCAGTACGATCTTAGCCAGATCAGAGTCAGTGAGGATGTTTTTGAGGTTGCCAGAGATCCGGATGTAGAAATTCTGATCGAGTTGATCGGAGGCACAGATCTGGCTCGGCAGTTGGTGATGTTGGCTATTGAGCAGGGCAAGCACGTGGTGACCGCAAATAAGGCACTGATTGCAGAGCATGGTAATGAAATTTTTGCAGCGGCCAGAAAGCGGGGCGTCATGGTGGCCTTTGAGGCGGCTGTTGCGGGTGGTATACCGATCATTAAAATAGTTCGTGAAGGGTTTTCCGGCAATCAGATTAACTGGCTGGCCGGAATTATCAACGGCACCGGAAATTTTATTCTGACAGAGATGCGTGATAAAGGGCGCTCCTTTGAGGATGTCCTGGCAGAAGCTCAGGAGTTGGGTTATGCAGAAGCCGACCCGACCTTCGACGTAGAGGGTATTGATGCGGCTCATAAACTGATGATTTTGGCCTCCATTGCCTTTGGCATCCCACTGCAGTTCGATCGGGTTTACACCGAGGGCATAGCAAACATCACCGCCCAGGACGTGACCTATGCCGAAGAGCTGGGATACCGCATTAAACATCTGGGTATTGCCAAGCGCCTTGAATCGGGTGTTGAACTCAGGGTACACCCGGTGTTGATACCGGAAAGCCAGCTGCTGGCCAATGTTCAGGGTGTGATGAATGCAGTGATGGTCCATGGTGATGCTGTGGGGCCAACGCTCTACTATGGAGCCGGTGCTGGAGCTGAGCCTACCGCCTCTGCGGTGGTAGCGGATGTGGTGGATCTGGTGCGCGCCTTGAGCGTTGACCCGGATAACCGGGTACCCCCCCTGGCTTTCCAGCCCGACCGCCTATCGGATCTGTCGATTGTGGATATGGAGCAGATTGAAAGCGCCTATTATCTTCGTATTGAGGTGTTAGACCAAACGGGTGTCATGGCAAAGATTGCGCAAATTCTTAGTGAGCATGGTATCAGTATGGAAGCTATATTGCAGAAAGAGCCTCAGGTTGAAGGGGGCGAAGCGGCCATTATCCTGTTAACTCGAAAAATCATTGAGAAACAACTCAATGCGGCGATTGAAGAGGTTGAATTGCTGGGCTCAACTTTGGGTCAGGTAACCAGAATTCGGGTAGAGCACCTGGATGACTAGTTGCCCGACAACACTGCCAGCCATAGTGCCTTTCGGGATTTTCCGTCAAATAAATGCTGCGTTCTGCTGTCCAAAAAAATATCAGCTAAAGTTATTAAATGTGAGTTAAAACAGTGAAATATATTAGTACCCGCGGCAGTGCGCCCACGCTTAATTTCGAAGAAGTCCTTTTAACTGGCCTGGCTAGCGATGGCGGGCTGTATGTGCCGGAGAAACTGCCCCATTATACCCGGGAAGAGATTGCCAGTTGGCGTGGTCTTGGCTATACCGAACTTGCATTTAAAATTATCGAGCCCTTTGTCAGTGATAGTATTCCGGCACATGATCTTAAAATGATCATCGATGCTACCTATGCCGATTTTCGTCATCGGGCGGTTGCACCACTGACACAGCTGGGGCACAACGAATGGATATTGGAGCTCTATCACGGCCCCACGTTGGCCTTCAAAGATTTTGCTCTGCAGATGCTGGGTCGCCTGCTCGACTATGTGTTGCAACGACGGCATCAGCGTGTGGTTATTTTGGGGGCCACTTCAGGTGATACGGGTTCTGCAGCGATTGAAGGCTGTCGTCGCTGTGAAAATGTGGATATCTATATTTTACACCCTCATAACCGGATTTCCGATGTTCAGCGTAAGCAGATGACCACGGTGCTGGGTGACAACATTCATAATATTGCGATTCGTGGTAATTTTGATGATTGCCAGCAGATCGTGAAGGGCTGTTTTAATGATCAGTCATTTCTCAAGGGCGAACGATCACTGGTTGCAGTAAACTCTATTAACTGGGCGCGCATAATGGCGCAGATCGTCTATTACTTCTCAGCGGCATTGACCCTGGGTGGGCCTGATCGTGAGGTGTCTTTTTCGGTGCCAACAGGTAATTTTGGTGATATTTTTGCCGGTTATCTGGCTAAGCAGATGGGTCTGCCAATACGGCAGCTCATTGTTGCAACCAATGAAAATAATATTTTGCACCGTTGTCTTAGTAAAAATGATTACAGCAAGCATCCGTTAGTGCACACCCTGTCACCCAGTATGGATATTATGGCCTCCAGCAATTTTGAAAGGTTACTATTTGATCTGTATGAGCGTGACGGGAAAAAACTGGCTCAGCTGATGGACCGATTAAGCCATGAAGACGTCACCCTGGATAAAAAGGTGTGGCAAAGGGCTGGAGAGCTGTTCAATAGCTACAGTGTAAATGATGAGTTGACCTGTGAAACCATAGCGGCGGTTTATGAAACCTCGGAAACGTTGATCGATCCACACACAGCCATCGGTGTTTGCGCAGCGCGGGAATGTAATACCAGCCCTGAAATCCCGATGATCACCCTGTCCACGGCACACCCGGTCAAGTTTCCAGAGGCAGTGCTCAAGGCCGGTTGTGAACAACCGAACCTGCCGCATCATATGGCGGGTCTTTTTGAGCGCGAAGAGCGTTTTCAGGTGCTGGACAATGATCTTGCAGCGGTTCAGAAACTTCTTGCAGAATAGAGCATAGATGCCATTAATCCGCAGTTGTTTGTATTAGGCGCAGGCTGATGCTGCGTCCGGGTTCTCGTAAAATTGTCCGAAGAGAGGTCGATGCTCAGCGCCTGTCTGCGCTCCCCTCAATACCCCCGTTACTACAAAAAATTTATGCTGCCCGAGGCGTGGGCTCCGAAGAGGAGTTGCAGCTGGGTCTGCCGAAACTTCTTGATTATTCAAATTTAAAGGGGGTCGCTGAAGCTGTTGAGCTGCTCAAGGATGCGTTAACTCAGGATAAACACCTGCTGATAGTGGGTGATTTTGATGCCGATGGCGCTACCAGTTGCGCGCTGGCAATGAAAGCATTGATGGCGATGGGAGCGAAAAAGGTGGGGTACCTGGTACCGAACCGTTTCGATTTTGGTTATGGCCTGACACCGGAAATTGTGGCCGTGGCCGCCCAGCAGAGCCCCGATATTATTATTACCGTCGATAATGGAATATCCAGTCTCGCTGGTGTTACTGCAGCTCGCCAGGCTGGAATCAAGGTGATTGTGACCGATCATCACCTGCCCGGTGCGCAACTGCCGCAGGCTGATGCCATCGTCAATCCGAATCAACCCGGTTGTGCCTTTCAGGCCAAAAATACCGCCGGGGTTGGTGTTATCTTCTACCTGATGACGGCGTTGAGAGCGGCTCTACGAGAGAACGGCTGGTTTGAAAGCAGAGGGTTACCTCTACCCAATATGGCTGATTACCTTGATCTGGTCGCACTGGGTACTGTTGCCGATGTGGTACCTCTGGATCAAAACAACCGGATTTTGGTAGAGCAGGGCATCAGGCGCATCCGTGTTGGTAAAGCCAGTGCTGGTCTGATGGCGCTTGTGCAGGTAGCGGGTAAAGATGCCAGCAGGTTGGTGGCTGGTGATCTTGGCTTTTCTGTTGGGCCACGTTTAAATGCTGCGGGCAGGCTCGAAGATATGAGTCTTGGTATCGAGTGCCTATTGGCCACGGATGCGCAGAGCGCGCTTGCTATGGCTGTACAACTGGATGAGCTCAACCAGGTTCGCAAAGAGATTGAGCAGGATATGAAAGTGCAGGCCTTGGAAGCGCTTGCGCACCTTGACATAAAAGTTGATATGCCAGCAATATGCCTGTTTGATTCTGGCTGGCATCAGGGTGTAATCGGTATATTGGCATCGCGTATCAAGGAGCGATACCACCGGCCTGTCATCATTTTTGCTGATGCCGGGAACGGTGAAATTAAGGGGTCAGCCCGATCCATCCCCGGGTTTCATATTCGCGATGCGTTGGATGAAGTTGCCAGTCAACACCCCGGTTTATTGCAAAAATTTGGTGGCCATGCGATGGCTGCAGGTCTTTCCATTCAGCGGGCAGATTTTGAATCTTTCACCCAGGCTTTCACCCAAAGTGCTCAACGCCTGATCGCAGCGCAGGACTTGGAAGCCATTGTGCAAACTGATGGTGCGTTAACCAGTGAGCAGCAATCTTTAGATGTAGCTCAGTTGCTAAGAAGCGCCGGGCCCTGGGGGCAGGGGTTTGCTGAGCCGTTATTTGATGGTCGCTTTGATGTGTTGGATAGCCGTGTTTTGGGCCGTCAACATCTTAAGCTGATATTGGCCGGGGATTCGAAAACCAGGCCTGTTGAGGCGATCGCTTTTTTTGTTGATGCAGAGTTGCTTGAACAAACCCTGTTCAGAGTTCATATAGTTTATAAGCTCGATATTAATGAATACCGTGGTGAAAGGCGATTACAATTGATTGTGGAATACCTTGAACCGCTTGCGTCTAACCGAAAGTAAAATACAGAAAAAGCTATCGGTCTGGCCTGTTGGCTTGAACAGCTCTAAAAGAGAGTTATTGGAGGAATATTAAGGTGCCTATAATCAATGCGTATAGCAAAACAGCACTGCTTATTATCGGGCTGACAACCAGCTTGCTCTGTGTGGCGCAAGCCTCCTGGAGTAAGGCAACGCAAGCGCCTGGTGTGCGTGATATTACGGTATACAGGAGTGAGTCCTGTGGCTGTTGTGGTGACTGGCTTGAACACCTTCGAGAGCATGATTTCAATGTTACGGATAACAAAGTCCAGGATATGGCAGCCATCAAGAAAAGGTTTGGGGTGCCAGTGCAGCTCGCTTCGTGTCACACAGCGATTATCGGTGGTTATGTGATAGAAGGGCATGTGCCGGCTAATGATATTAAACGTTTATTGCAGGATAAACCTGAGGTTGCGGGTCTTTCCGTTCCGGGGATGCCGGTGGGTACTCCGGGTATGGAGATGGGTGAGCGCAAAGATCCCTTCTCGGTGATTCAGTTTAAGAACAGCGGCCAGGCTGATATTTATCGTCACTATGAGAATTATTGAATGAGGTTGTCGAGCTTAGGCTAACCTCCACTAGTCATTAAATGGATGCGAGCATCACACCCCGCTATGCCAATTTTACAGAGCGCCTTTGGTGCCTATCCACTCCGGCGCATTCCCCACGACCCAACCCATACCCTAAGGGCCTGGGATGCTGCCGATGAGTATCTGCTGGCACACCTTGATGAAACCCGGGTTGAAATAGAATCACCGTTGATATTGAACGACACTTTCGGAGCCCTGGGTATTTCGCTACACAGGTTCGATCCGCTACTGGTGAGTGATTCCATCGTCAGTCAGCTAGCGCTTCAGGCCAACCTTGGCGAAGGGCCAACGATGGCGCAACCTCGAATGCTGGACAGCCTCTCCCCTTTGCCAAAAGCATCGCTGGTTATTATAAAGCAACCTAAATCAGCCGCTTATTTTGATTATCAGTTGCAAGCGATTAATCACTATCTGCCCGCAGGGACACCAATAATAGTTGCTGGCATGGTTAAATATCTGAGTAGAAGCTTTTTCAGCTTAATGGAGCGCCATCTAGACAGGGTTCACACCAGTCTGGCGCGCAAAAAAGCCCGGTTGATCTTCGGCACTGTCAAAGGTGATTCCCCGAAACCTGAATTGATTCATCGCCTGGACCTGCCTGAATATAGTCTGACACTTTGTAATACACCCAATGTTTTTGCATCGGGAAAAATTGATATTGGCAGCCGCTTTTTTTTACAGCATTTTCCATCTCTGAATAAAAATACAAGTCAGCTCATTGATCTTGGATGCGGCAACGGCATTCTTGGTCTCTACGCACTCCAACAAAATCCGGGACTACAGGTCACTTTTGTGGATGAATCCTGGCATGCTATTCATGCTGCCCGCTGTAGCACAGCCGCCAGCCTGGACAACATGGCTGGTTCAAGCCAGGTGGATTTCAGAGTTAATTACTGCCTACAGGGGTTTGCATCCTCCAGTGTTGATACGGTGCTTTGTAACCCACCATTTCACCAGCAGCAATCGACCGGTATCCAGATTGCGCGACAGATGTTTGCTGATAGCGCTCGGGTTCTTAGGGGCAGCGGGGCACTCTATGTGATCGGTAATCGCCACCTTAACTATCATCTTGAGTTAAAAAAATATTTTCGCAGGGTTCAACTGTTGGCCAGTGATCGGAAGTTTGTCATGCTGGTGGCCTCGGCCTAAATGTTGAGGTTAAATGCTATGATTAAGCCTGTAAGCTTTAATATTCAAATAGTTGTGATCATTTGTAAAGGTTAATTATAGGTATGATATATTATCGGTTATGTGGCAGAACTACAGTGTAGTTGGCCTGGGTACTGTATCTACTCTCTTGTGGCAGGATAGTTTGCGCCTTATGCCGGTAACACCAATAGCCAATGAACGAGTTGAAAGGGTAAGATGAAACTCCTGCCTCCATACAATGGGTCCTGAAGGTAAGTTGCAGGTGAGGTAATATTGGCTGAATACCCAAGAAATGGGCAAACGGATTTTGGTCACCGAAAAAAAAGTTACACAGGCGGAAGAGAACCTCAGGGTAAACCATGATCGTTATGAAAATGGGCTTTCTACCAATACCAAAGTACTCGATGTGGAAATATTGCGTACAGGAATCTAGGATCATGCAAACGTGGCCTACGGTACAGTGCTGGTGGTCTTGCGCTTAAAGCACTCTTTGGGTGAAATTTAAAAAGAGAGACAAAAGATGAATAAAGTGATTAAGAGCGGCTTATCTGGATTGTCAGTTTTTTTATTGATTGTGGCAGTGGCTCTCATCTGGTGGATGAATTTTTATAAGGAGCCTCTTCCCGAGGGGCTTATTCAGGCAAATGGGCGCATTGAAGGTGACCACTATAGTGTTGCCAGTAAGTTTCCTGGCAGAATCGCAGTGCTTAAAGCGCGTGAAGGTGATGAGGTTAATAAAGGCCAGGTTCTGGCGCGACTTGATGACACTCAAATAAATGCGAAGGTCATACAGGCAGAAAAAAGCGTTATTGCGGCCGATGCGCAATGTGGTGCGGCTGAGGCGTTGGAGCAGCAGAGCAGGCGTGACAAAATCCGGATGCAGAACCTGCTGAAAGATCAAACGGTCAGCAAGCAGAAAGCCGAGCAAGCAACACTTGCATGGCGGGTTGAGAAAGATCGGTTGGCAGCGGCCAAAGCACAATGTGGAGTGGCTCAAGCTGCCTTGCAAGAGGTGCAAAGCATTCAAGACGACCTCACTATTCGCGCACCGGCAAGCGGCACTATTACCACCCGAATTGTCGATGAAGGCGAGGTGGTGGCAGCAGGAAGCCCATTCTTTGATATTGTTGATCTTGACCGGCTTTACCTGAAAGTGTATGTTCCGGAAAAACAGATCGGCAAGGTACGCTTAGGGTTGCCGGCTCGTATTTATAGCGATGCCTTTCCTGATAAACCTTTTCCCGCAACCGTGCGCTATATCGCCTCCCGCGCTGAATTTACCCCTAAAGAGGTGCAGACACCTGATGAGCGCGTTAAGTTGGTCTACGCGGTCAAGCTATATTTAACGAAGAACCCCGACCACCAACTAACACCAGGGCTACCTGCTGATGCAGTGATTCAATGGAAAGAGGGTGTCGAATGGGAGAAACCCCGTTGGTAGCAACAGACCAGCCAGACTGGGTCGTTAATGTTCAAGACTTTCACAAACGCTATCGTAAACAGACCGCAGTGGAGGGGGTTAGTTTCGCCATTCAAAAGGGTGAAATTTACGGCTTAATCGGCCCCGATGGGGCGGGTAAAAGCTCGTTGATGAAAGCGATCTCAGGAATACTGACCTACGACAGCGGTAGCATTGAGGTTTTTGGTACGTTGATCTCTTCGGAGGCGAGTGCTGAATCAGTTAAAGGGCGAATTGGGTTTATGCCGCAGGGTTTGGGGCAAAACCTTTATGGAGAATTATCGGTAGAAGAAAATATCGATTTCTTTGCCCAACTACGAGAAGTTTCTCCTGAACAGCTTGTTAGCCGTAAACGTAAGTTATTAGCCATGACTCGGCTAGATAAATTTACTGATCGACCCATGAAGTTGTTATCAGGGGGTATGAAGCAAAAACTGGGGCTGGTCTGTACCTTAATTCATGAACCTGAGTTAATCATTTTAGATGAACCGACGACAGGTGTTGATCCCGTATCGCGCCGCGATTTTTGGGCCATTTTGACTGCGTTATTGCGGGAGCAGAATATTTCTGCTTTGGTTTCAACGGCCTATATGGATGAAGCCGCCCGTTTTCAACAGCTTTCCTTAATGTACGATGGCAAAGTGATTGCGGCGGGTGAACCGGATCAAATTATTGCTAAAGTCCCCGGTACTCTAGTTGAGTTGGTGGCTGAACCTCAAGCCGCCGCTTTGGCACAACTTAAACCACTGTTTCAACAGGTTGAAGCCGTGGGGTCACTGCTGCGTGTATTTGCTGAAGGGCGCGAAGAAGAGGACGCAATTAAGCAGATAAAATCTTTATTGTCAGACCAAGAGGTTAGTGAGATACATGCCTCACAACCTGAGATGGAAGATGCCTTTATTGCCTTGTTAAATCATGCTAATTTGACCGGCTGTGATACAGCGCCAGCAATTAATAGCCATAAAGAAAGTGACATAGATGCATCGCAAAAAAATGAGCTAGCCATTGAAGCGGAGAACCTTTGCCGCGATTTTGGCGACTTCAGGGCGGTAGATCAGGTCAGCTTTAAAGTTAAACAGGGTGAAATTTTTGGCTTGCTCGGTGCTAATGGTGCGGGTAAATCAACGGTATTTAAAATGCTGACGGGCATCTTGCGACCGACTGGTGGGGAAGGCAAGGTGGCTGGGCAAGATATGCTGCGAGCCAATCAGGCAATTAAAGAGCGTATTGGTTATATGTCTCAGGCATTTTCACTCTATCAGGACATGACCGTGCTAGAAAATATTCGCCTCTACGCACGTATTTATGCGGTACCTCGCGGACAACTAAAGCAGCGAGTCGATTGGGTGATTGAAACAGCAGGACTGCAAGGCGTTGAGAACCGTTTAGCGGGTGCCTTGCCGATGGGAATTCGTCAACGATTGGCATTAGGCTGCGCCTTGGTACACAAGCCAAAAGTATTATTTCTGGATGAGCCAACCTCAGGTGTTGATCCAGTAGGACGGCGACGTTTTTGGGATATTTTGATACAGATGGCGCGTGTTGAACAGGTCGCCATTCTCGTTACCACACATTATATGAGCGAGGCAGAACACTGTGACCATTTGGCGCTGATGTATGCGGGGCGCATTATTGCGGATGCAACACCTGCGCAGATGAAAGAGGCATTAGTAGAAGCAGCCGGAGAGCTTTTAGAAGTGACCACCGACCAACCTCTACTGGCACTTAAGTTAATTGAACAGGCTGGTTTTGAAGAGGCGGCTTTATTTGGTAAAAAAATTCACTTGCTTGCAAAAGAGCCTCAATTAGTACGCCAACAGATTGAGCCATTATTAACAGCAAATCAGATTTCTTTGTATTCAATAACGCCCCGTCCACCCAGTTTAGAGGATGTCTTTGTCCACCAAGTGATGACCCACGAAAATGTGGCGGAGCAGTTATGAATATTAATAGGGTTAAAGCATTGGCCTTCAAAGAGTGGCGGGAGATTTTGCGCGACCGACTGTTTTTCTCTCTCGCTTTTGTTGTGCCCATTTCAATGATGTTAGTTTTTGGCTATGGCATTAAGCTTGATGTTGAAAATATTCCTTTCGCCATCCTCGATCAGGATCGCTCGGCAATGAGTCGAGATTATCTTCATCTATTTATCGATTCTCGCTATTTTGATTATCAAGGCGATGTTGGAAATGAAAACGAGATCGATGATTTAATAGCGGACAGTAAAATTCGTTTTGCGATTATCGTGCCGCCAAAATTTCAGGAAACATTATTGTCAGGGCGGCCTATCGCGGTTCAATCACTCATTGATGGCACTTTTCCATTTCGAACCTCGACCAGTAAAGGCTATGTAGCGGCTATTAATAACGCATTTAACACCCAATTGCTCACAGCTTATATAAGTCAAAAAATGGGCACAACACCCGAACAGGCAGCGGCATTTGTTAGCCCCATAAAAGTTCAGCTTCGATATTTGTACAATCAGGAGATCAAGAGTATTTGGTCTATTGCACCGGCAATGATGATGTTTATTCTCTTAATGACCCCGCCATTTTTAACCGCGCTGGGTGTCGTAAGAGAAAAAGAGAACGGTTCAATTTACAATATTTATTCATCAACCGTTACCCGTGGTGAATTTCTGATTGGCAAATTACTGCCTTATGTCGCTATTTCTTGCATTAATGTGATCATTCTTTGGCTAATGGCCATTTTTGTATTTGGTGCGCCATTCAAAGGTAACCCGCTTTTTTTCTTTGCGGCCTCTGTTATCTACGTGACCTGTACAACCGGTATTGGCTTGCTGGTCTCTCTATTTGCAAGAACGCAGATATCTGCGATGATGATTACCGTCGTTGTGACCATTGTGCCAGCGGTACTTTATTCTGGGTTGCTGGTGCCGATTGCCTCAATGGATGAAGCGTCGCAATTTGAGGCGCATCTGTTTCCCGCGATGTACTACACCGATATTGCACTGGGGAGTTTCCTTAAAGGGATTGGAATGGAGGAACTGTGGACGCGTGTAGCTGCATTACTGCTTTATACCGTCGTACTGTGGGTTGCCTCTTATAACCTTTTTCACAAACGGGTGAAAGCATGAGTCTCATGGCACGAATCACAGAAGGAAAAAGCTATCACTGGTGGTCAAGAATGGCTGCCATGACCGGCAAAGAGTTGTTACAACTCGGGCGTGATACCGTCTTGGTCTGCGCCGTTCTTTATCTCTTTACCTTGGATATTATGATGGCGGGTGGGGTTAAGATGGATCTTAATCAAGGCGCTATTGTGGTGCATGACGCAGATCACAGCATGGCGTCACGAGAGCTTATTTATCGCTTTCAACCGCCTTATTTTAAGCTATCGGGTGAGATTCTTAATGAGAAGGAAGGGATTCAATTATTAGATCAAGGTGAGACTTTAGTCGTGTTGGACATCCCGCCTAAGTTTCAGCATGACTTACTTCAAGGGAAGCCGACGGCGGTACAGGTACAGGTCGATGCCAGTAATACCGTCCTTGGCACCCTGGCGGCCAGTTACAGTGCACAGATTA
>CAYYRK010000059.1:7045-14379 GCA_964473915.1 uncultured Pseudomonadales bacterium | reverse complement strand
CGTACCGAATTTATTGACAAATCTTGGCCTTTCGCGTAGTTTTAGCGCCGTTATTCTAGGTACCCTGAGCCTGTAGTGCCAACTATAGGCAGGGGGTTTAATCGGGAAGAATGGTGCGTTCTGGCTCTTATCATGGTGAGCTAAGAATTATTCCAACGCTGCCCCCGCAACGGTAAGCAAACGTCCTGTACGACTGCAAGCCCGGAACCGGCCTGAAATATATACGAACGGTGAGCGGTGGGCTCTTCAACGGTAACCCCTGCTGGTTTCCGTGCCTCCACTGCGCATTGAACGGTGTGGCGGAGGGCCCATCGGCGGTGGTGATATTCATTCTTTCCCCCCCTTTTCCCTCTCCTAAATACAAATTTTTCCAATTGTATAGGGGATATTACCTTGAAAATTCAAAAGGTGCATTGTGCACTTTCTCTGGCAGCTTTAATTGCGCAACCAACGCTGGCTCTGGACAGTAAAAACCAATCAACGACTGAAACTATGCTGGTAACGGCAACCCGAACGCTGCAGACCATGGATGAAACACTGGCTTCTGTCAGCGTGTTGAATAGTGAACAGATCCGTTTGCTGCAACCACAAAATCTTTTTGATCTGCTCTCCCATCTACCTGGAGTAGATATGAGCCGAAATGGCAGTCACGGGTCAAAGACATCGCTTTATCTGCGTGGTACTAATGATGGGCAGACTTTGATACTGGTGGACGGGGTTAGAATCAGCAGCGCAACCCTGGGTACTACCAGTATTCAGTATCTGGACCCTGAACAGATCGAGCGCATCGAAGTTGTGCGGGGGCCACGCTCTAGCCTCTATGGCTCTGAAGCTATAGGGGGTGTTATCCAGATTTTCACCAAAAGGGGTGAGGGTAAAGCCAGCCCGTTGATCAAACAGAGTTATGGTAGTGATAATAGCCGGGAAACGCTGCTGGGTCTCTCTGGCCGAAGAGGATCAACACAGTATAATTTTAGCGTTAATCACTCGAGCACAGATGGCATAGACTCACATATCTATGACGGGAATACTGATGCGGACGAAGATGCTTACCGCAATACCACAGTGACAGGGAGTCTGGATCACTCCTGGGAAAATAGTGTAAAGGCTGGCATCCATTTTTATCAATCCAAGGGTGAAAATGAGTATGATGCGGGACCCTTTGGTGCGCCGGGTTCACAGCCTTACGGTGATTTTAAGATTGAGTCTTTAAGTGGCAATCTCTCCGTGCCGGTGATGCAGGGCTGGGATTCCTCCCTGACACTGGGGTACAGCAAGGATAAAAGTGATGATCGTGACGAAAATCTTGCAAGCTTCTTCTTCTTTCACACCAAACGTTACTCGGCTACCTGGCAGAACGATCTTGAGATAGGTGAAGATCAACTGTTAACCCTTGGGGTGGACTACTATGATGATCAGGTCTCCAGTTCAAGTAGTTACGCGGTGGACAATCGTGATAATAAGGCCTATTTTGCCCAGTACCAATCCAGCCCTGCCCAGCGTATCGATCTGGTGGCCGGAGTACGCGTGGATGATAACGAGCAGTTTGGCAGCCATAACACCTATCATGTGGCGCTGGGACTGGATCTGACCGATCGGCATCGGTTGATCATCTCCCATGGCACCGGATTTAAAGCCCCCAGTTTTAATGATCTGTACTGGCCAGCAACTCCATGGTCAGCGGGTAACCCTGACCTGGACCCGGAAGAATCAAGTAATATTGAGGTTGAGTTGCGCGGTGACTACAGTTGGGGGAACTGGTCTTTATCTCTGTACGAAAATCGAATCGATGACCTGATAAACTGGGCAGAAACTTCTCCGTTTTTCTGGCAGCCCAGTAATGTAGATGATGCTAAAATCAAAGGTGTTGAAGCGCTGTTCCAGACCCGTGTAGCTGGGGCAGCAGTGGTTGCGACGGCGAGCTGGATTGATCCCCGTGATCGTGATACGGATAATCTGTTGGCAAGGCGGGCCCAGCGCAGTTTCACACTTGATGTTGACAAGGAGTTGGGCTCGCTGGCATTGGGTGGAACCTTAAGAGCCCAAAGTGCTCGCTATGATGATGTGGCTAACAGCAAACGATTGGGTGGTTACGGCGTGGTTAATCTGCGTGCGACCTACGCCATTAACGCACAGTTTAAGGCGCAGCTTATGCTGAACAACGTCTTGGATCAAGATTATCAACTGGCTGCAGATTATCACACCCAGGGTACCCAGGCAGTTGTTAGCCTGAGTTATCAGTTGTAGTTTTGTAACTACTCAGCTAACGCCTGAATTACGCCATCTCTGCGTTCAAAAATGAGCGTTTACACTTGTAAACTCACATTTTTTGCCTTGACCTGACCTGATTCAGTGATGACCCGAGTAGTTACGTATTTTTCAAAGTTTCTTTTGTGTTCTTGCACATCAGATTAACCAGCGGGACGCGTTTTACGCTCCCGCTAGCAGACTGGTCGGAGAAAAGCAGATGGTACCAACAAAAGAGCAGCAGGCTGATTCTCATAGAAAACGTATGCAAAATCAGAAAGAGAAAATTGACGCCAATATTGCTGCGGCCACAGAGGAGCGAGGCGTTGTCATTCTGCTAACCGGCAATGGCAAGGGAAAAAGCAGTTCTGCCTTCGGTATGGTTATGCGCAGCATGGGTTATGATTATCGGGTGGCTGTTGTGCAGTTTATTAAGGGTGTTCAATTATCCGGAGAGGAGCTGTACTTGCGTGAACATCTGCCCGCAGAGGATTTTTATCAGATGGGCACCGGTTTCACCTGGGATACGCAGGATAAAACCGCAGATATCGAGGCTGCCAAAAAAACCTGGAAGGTAGCCGAGCGGCTGCTAAAGGATGAGAGCGTACACCTGCTGCTTCTGGATGAACTGACCTATATGCTGGGTTACAAATATCTGGATGAAACGCAGGTATTGGATGCCATTAGGAATCGTCCTGCCAATCAGAGTGTTGTTATTACCGGTAGGGGCGGAGGGTCTGCGCTGCAGGAGCTGGCTGATACAGTCTCTGAGATCAAAGAGATTAAACACGCCTATCGAGCTGGCGTTAAAGCGCGGAAGGGTGTCGATTTTTGATCTCAAATACCCTGATGATACAAGGCACCACTTCAGATGCGGGTAAATCTGTTCTGGTAACGGGATTGTGCCGGGTACTTAAGCGGCGTGGCTTCAGTGTTGCACCCTTCAAACCACAGAACATGGCGCTCAATAGCGCCGTTACGGTAGATGGCGGTGAGATAGGTCGAGCCCAGGCGGTTCAGGCACAGGCCTGTGGCCTGGAACCCCATACAGATATGAACCCGGTGTTGCTAAAACCCAATACGGATATTGGTGCCCAGATCATTATTCACGGTCATGCAGTTGCTCAGATGGATGCCCGTGATTATCATCAATACAAACAGGTCGCGATGCGCGCTGTATTAGATTCTTATGCTCGTTTGAGCCGTGGTTATGATCAGATTGTGGTTGAAGGGGCGGGTAGCCCAGCCGAGATCAATCTGCGTGATAATGATATTGCCAATATGGGTTTTGCCGAGAAGGTAGACTGTCCGGTGGTGCTGGTAGCGGATATTGACCGTGGCGGAGTGTTTGCCCATCTTGTGGGTACCCTGGAGTTATTATCGGATTCTGAGCGAAAACGGGTTGCTGGTTTTGTGATTAACCGGTTCAGGGGTGATATCGGCCTGTTGCAATCGGGTCTGGACTGGCTGGAGGAGTACACAGGAAAACCGGTGTTTGGAGTGCTTCCCTATCTGCAAGGGTTTCACCTGGAAGCGGAGGATGCGATCAACACCGAGCAGATCTCATGCAATGAGGGGCGCTCATTAAAAGTTATTGTTCCGGTGTTATCGAGAATTAGTAACCATACCGATTTTGACCCGCTACGCCTGCACCCGCAGGTGGATCTACAGTTTATTGGCCCACAGCAGCCGGTGCCTGATGCAGACCTGATTATTATTCCCGGCACCAAGAGCGTTCGTCGCGACCTGCAGTGGTTGCAGGAGCATGGCTGGATAACGGCAATCAATCGGCACCTGCGTTATGGTGGCAAGTTGCTAGGAATATGCGGAGGGTTTCAGATGCTTGGCCAAAGTATTGATGACCCGCTGGGTATTGAGGGTGAAGCCGGAAAAAGTCCAGGGCTGGGGTTGTTGGCTATGCATACGACCCTTGAGCCTGAGAAACAGTTACGCAGAGTATCGGGTCTGTTTGCACGAACCAGCGTTCCGGTTAATGGTTATGAAATACATGCCGGGGTGACTCAGGGTAAGGCACTTAACCGACCCGCGTTGATGCTGGAGACTGGTCCTGATGGTGCGGTTTCTGAGGAGGACAATGTCATGGGCAGCTATGTTCATGGTCTGTTCGAGCATCCTGAGGCCAGCACCAGACTCCTGCAATGGGCAGGTTTAACCGATGTGGTCTCAATCGATTATATGGCTCGTAGAGAGGAGGATATTGACCGCCTGGCTGATGCTATGGAAGCACACCTGGATCTGGAAGCACTGCTGCAGTGTGGGCAGGAAACACCATAGTGAGTGGCTACAATAACGGTGAGCCAAGTTGCCTGGCTACCGAACATGAGGCTGAAAGTTCTCATTCTGGCGTTTTGCAGCCGGGTGTTTATCTGGAACATTCCAGCAAACATGTGCGAGTGTTCTGTGACCAGCCCCGCCAGATGCTTAGCTCAGCGGTTCTGGGAGGCGGTCTTGTTGATGCCCGTCAAATTGTAAATATCAACGTTAGTGCGCATAGCTGCGAGCGCGAATATGAATCGCCACAGCTTACGCTAAAAAACTACTGTTTAGAGCGTCAATGGGATCTGAACGGTGTTGGTATGATGACGGCGGCGTCGATGAACTCCCTTCGGGTTGTGCAAAGAGTCGTACAGGGGGTGGCGCTGACAGTATTGGTGACCGCTGGAGTAACCAATGCTCGCAGAGCCGGTGATCGAGCCGAATGGCGTCAGGTGAAAGCCATCCCGCACCAGCAGGGCACTATCAATACGATTATAATTTTGTCGGCCCGATTAACTCAGGCTGCACTGGTGGAGGCGTTGGTGGTGGCGACAGAAGCGAAAGCTGCGGCGATGCAGCAGTCAGGTATCATCAGCCCGGTGTCACAGCAGATTGCAACCGGTACCGGAACCGATTCGATCGTTTTAAGCAATGGCACCGGCAGTGAGGATATAGCCTATTGCGGTAAACATATGGTGTTGGGTGAATCTATAGCGAGGATGGTCATAGAGGCGACCTGTTCATCGTTAGAGTATGAGGTCACCGGCTAGTAATGCGCCGTCAATATAAAGCACTACTGCTACTTCAATGTTTAGCACTGATCCTGCCCTGTACGATACTGTTGTCGGTGAGTGTTGGCGCTGTCACCATTGATCCCCTGGTGACTCTGCGGGTATTGCTGGAAGGTCTGGGGTTCAATATCGCACCACCTGATACACGGGATCAGTTGATCATCTGGTCACTGCGGCTGCCTCGTGCTCTGTTGGCAGCTTTAGTGGGCGCTTGCCTGGCTCTTTGCGGCGCGGCTATTCAGGGGTTGTTTCGAAATCCGTTAGCAGACCCGGCCCTGATCGGTGTTTCCAGCGGTGCTTCCGTAGGCGCCTCTACGGCGATTGTGATGGGTACCACCCTCTTTGCAGGGCACCCTGAATGGGCTGGAAGTATGACCGATATTATCGCTGCGTACGCGATTATCATTAGCGCGTTTGTTGGGGGGCTTGTCACTACCCTGGTCGTGTACAGGCTGGGTACAAACCAGACAGGAACCTCTGTGGCTACCATGTTACTTGCGGGTATTGCGATTAATGCATTGGCAGCGGCGGTCAGTAATATCTTCTCCTATATCGCTGATGACTCGATGTTACGCAGGCTTAGCCTGTGGCGCATGGGCAGTTTGAGTGGGGGTGACTGGATGGATGTGGGTGTTAGTGGCGCACTCATCATGATAGTAACCATCGCTATTTTACGTGATGCTCCGGCATTGAATGCTCTGTTGTTGGGTGAATCAGAGGCCCGGCATCTGGGCGTTCAGGTCGAACGGGTTAAACGACGACTGATTATATTGACGGCATTGGGCGTTGGCGCTGCGGTTTCAGTTTCCGGGATGATCGGCTTTGTCGGTCTGGTAGTACCCCATCTGGTACGTTTGCTTATTGGCCCGGATCACCGCTATCTATTGCCAGCTTCGGTGCTATTGGGGGCGATACTGATGGTGCTTGCTGATGTGCTGGCCCGTGTGGCTGTTGCGCCGGAGGAGGTTCCGATTGGCATTGTTACCGCCTTGCTAGGCGCACCCTTCTTTATCGCGCTTCTGCTCAAACAGCGGCGACGGCTGATATAGTCATGTTGATGAAAATGTGTGATTCATGAGTTTGGTAGCAAAAAATATAACGGCCCATGCAGGGCCGATACAGTTGCTGGATGATGTCAGTGTTACCGTTAATGAGGGTGAAGTTGTTGGTCTGTTGGGCCCTAATGGTGCCGGAAAAACCTCATTGCTCAAAGCGATAAGTGGTGAGTTGAAGCTTAGTGCGGGTCAGTTGCAGCTTAATGGGCGGATGAAAACCCAATGGAGCCCGGCTGAACTGGCACAGATGCAAGCGGTATTGCCTCAGTATTCTCAGCTGAGTTTTTCCTTTAGTGTCTTTGAAGTGGTATTGCTGGGGCGCATCCCTCACGCGACTGGCTGGCAAGAAAATGAACGGATCGTTCGGGCAGCACTGGCGATAGTCGATGCAGTGCACCTGCTGGAGCGGGACTATATTAACCTGTCCGGTGGGGAAAAACAGCGAGTCCATCTGGCACGAGTGCTGGTGCAGATCTGGACTGAGTGCGATCTTGGGTCAAGGTTTCTGCTACTGGATGAACCCACTGCAGCGCTGGATCTGGCGCACCAACATATGACCCTGCGGACAGCGCGGGAGTTTGCTAAAACGGGGGTGGGTGTTCTGGTTATTTTGCATGATCTGAATCTGGCAGCACAATATGCAGACCGGTTATTGATTATGAAAAGTGGGCGAGTGGTCGCCAGTGGAAAACCGGAAGAAGTACTGACACCAGTACAGATACAGCAGGTGTTTTCAATTCAGGTATCGGTTATTGATCATCCGCAAACTGGGCGTCCCCTGGTGATCAGCTGCGAGTCGGGCCACAACACAGTGATGCTGGAGGGCGCGAATGATTGAACTGATTTTAGGGGGTGCTCGTTCTGGCAAAAGCAGGTTAGCCGAACAGCGGGCCATCAATAGTGGGAAAGAGCTGGTATACATTGCCACAGCGCAGGTTCTGGATGCTGAGATGGCAGATAGAGT
>CAYYRK010000059.1:0-6945 GCA_964473915.1 uncultured Pseudomonadales bacterium | reverse complement strand
AATGACGCAATGGATTTATCAGACCCTACCCCGGCCCAGTGTTGAATTTGAGTCATTGGCTCGCCAACACCAGGCACAGCTGACAAAACCACCCGGATCACTCGGGCAGCTAGAGGAGTTGGCCATCCAACTGGCTTCACTGCAGGGAACGAACCAGCCCAGTGTTGAACGCGTGGCTATTCGTGTTTTCGCAGCAGATCATGGCGTGGTTGCTGAGGGAGTTTCAGCCTATCCGCAGGAAGTGACTGTGGAGATGATACGTAATTTTGTCCAGGGTGGTGCTGCTATCAGTGTGATGGCCAGGGAGTATGGGGCAGACTTTAAAGTGGTGAATGTCGGTACAGCATTTCCCTCTCCAGAGCATGAAATGGTATTGCAATTCCCGGTTGCCGCAGGCACTGAGAATTTCTCCCGTACCGCAGCGATGAGCGATAAACAATTGGTTCAAATTCTTTCGGTGGGCAGTCAGGTCGCTGAAAAGGCGGTAGCGGGTGGCATTGAGCTTTTTATCGGTGGAGAGATGGGGATTGGTAATACCAGTGCTGCTGCCGCTCTGGCATGTGCCCTGTTAAAGGAGGATCCGCAACAGCTGGTAGGTTTGGGTACGGGTGTTGACCAGGCTGGATTAATGCGCAAAATAGCTGTTGTTCGGCGCGGCCTGGAGCAGCATCAGTCAGCATTTGATAACCCTTTAGAAATTTTACGCTGTTTGGGCGGGTATGAGATCGCTGCATTGGTGGCCAGCTATCTGCGCTGTGCACAACTGGGTGTTCCCAGTCTGGTCGATGGTTTTATCTGCAGTGTTGCGGCATTGCTGGCTTGTGCTATCAATCCAGAACTTAAAAGCTGGCTGATATTTTCCCATCAGTCCGCAGAGGCTGGGCATTCCCGGGTGTTGGAAGCACTGAACGCACAGCCCCTGTTGCAACTGGGCATGCGCCTGGGAGAAGCCAGCGGTGCTGCCGTTGCCTTGCCATTATTGCGTTTGGCCTGCTCTCTGCACAGCCAGATGGCAACCTTTGCCGAGGCCGGGGTCAGTGCCAAAGAGACGGATTAGAATGAAAAACAGATATCTTAGGCCCCTGTTGCTGGCGATTCAGTTTCTGACCAGCTTGCCAATACGCGGAGAAGAGCAAATTGAAGATGCTGATATTGGACGCTCCCTGCTCTGGTATCCGCTGGTGGGGTTACTGATCGGTGGGTTGCTGTGGGTTGTTGTGCAGTTGGCGCAACCGCTTTTGCCAACACTGCTCACAGCAACGCTGGTGGTTACTTTTTGGGTGGCTATTACCGGTGCGCTACACCTGGACGGGTTGGCTGACAGCGCCGACGCCTGGATAGGCGGGTTCGGTAATCAGGCGCGTACTTTAGAGATAATGAAAGATCCTACCTGTGGCCCGGTGGGGGTTGTTACGCTGGTCATGCTGTTGCTGCTCAAGGTGGCCGCGCTTCATCAATTGCTCGAGACCTCATCTGTTATCGGGTTGGTTTTGGTGCCTGTTTGTGGTCGGCTGGGAGCCATAGCTCTTTTTTTGACGACACCCTATGTTCGTGCTGGGGGGTTGGGCGAGGCTCTGGCCAATCACTTTTCACGTTCCGTTGCCTGGCGACTGGTCGCAGCAGTAGCGATTTCGCTGGTGGTTATCGCACCCCTGCCAGGCAGTAGTGTGTTATTGGTCTGCGCTGCTGTCTTTTGGTTTATGAGGCGCCAGATGATGGCAAGGCTTGGCGGTTGTACTGGAGACACTGTGGGGGCGTTGGTAGAGGTGCTGGAAGTCTCGATATTGATCACTCTGACCGCGCTGGTCTAAGAGCTTGATGATATGGTGTGTAAATTGATGATGTTTAAAAAAGTGTGGAGGCGCAATTAGCATGTATCCCATGGGGGCTACAGTAGTGGCGTTTGCGTTATTGCTGGATCGTGTTCTTGGCGAGCCTGCACGCTTTCATCCATTAGTAGGGTTTGGGCACTGTGTGGCCTGGGTGGAAAAGTGTTGCAACCGCAGCTGTTATTCAGCCCTTAGGGCGCGTACTTCCGGTGTGCTTGCACTTATCTTGCTGGTTGCACCGTGCTGTGGTCTTGTTTACCTGACGGCTTTATGGCTGGCCGAAAGTCCAGTGCTATCGGGTCTGTTTTCACTGGCGGTACTCTATCTTGTGATTGGCGGGCGTAGTCTGGAGCAGCATGGGCAGGCGGTGCTGCAGTGTTTGATGCAGAAGGATCTATCGGGAGCACGGCAAAAAGTAGGCTATATTGTGAGCCGTGAAACCGAGCACCTTGACGAGCAGGGCGTGGCTAAAGCCACTATTGAATCTATCTTGGAAAATGGCAGTGACGCCCTGTTTGCACCTCTATTCTGGTTTCTTCTGGCTGGCCCAGTTGGGGCGGTTGGCTATCGGCTTGTCAATACCCTTGATGCCATGTGGGGTTACCGCAGTGAGCGTTATCTCTATTATGGCTGGGGCGCGGCCCGCCTGGATGATCTGTTGAACTGGATCCCTGCCCGCTGCTGTGCTTTAAGCTATGCGCTGCTGGGTAACACCCGCCAGGGCCTGGCTTGTTGGTGGTCACAGGCTCCCCACTGTGAGAGCCCTAATGCTGGGCCGGTGATGGCCAGTGGCGCTGGGGCGCTTAATTTAGCCCTGGGCGGCCCCGCTTTTTATCATGGGCAACACCATGATCGCCCATTGCTGGGTTCAGGCTCTGAACCCGCTGCTACAGATATCAATCGGGCAATACAGCTTGTTCGCAGGGTAACCTGGATGTGGCTGCTGCTGGTGCTCCTGGTAGAAAGTTTTAGCTATTGGTCAGCGTTATGATGTTGCATCATGGTGGTAATCTAACCGCTGCGGCGCAGCGTTACGGCATCGAGGTTGATCAATGGCTTGATCTTTCCACTGGGATCAGCCCCTGGAGTTGGCCAGTGCCCGCAGTGCCTGAAACAGTATGGCAGCGGTTGCCTGAAAGCGATGGTGGGCTGGAACGTGCGGCTCAGGGCTATTATCAGTCTGGTGAATTGCTGGCTGTTCCGGGTTCTCAGTTTGCGATCCAGACGCTACCCTCGCTGTTTCCTGGTGCCAGAGTGTTGATGCCTGTACGCGGTTATGCTGAGCATCGGGCTGCGTGGGAGCGAGCAGGGCATCAAATCAGCCTCTACCATGATGATGAGCTGGCTTCGCTGGAGGAGCGCATTTCAGGGGATAAAATTGATATTCTGCTGGTGATCAATCCGAACAATCCCACTACCTTGAAAATAACCCCTGAACAGTTGCGTGGCTGGCAGCAGCAGCTGAATAAAAGGGGGGGTTGCCTGATAGTTGACGAAGCCTTTATGGACGTTACTCCCGATCAGAGTCTGGCCCGGTATTGTCCCTCAGCGGGTCTGGTTGTGCTGAGGTCTCTGGGTAAGTTTTTTGGTTTGGCGGGTATCCGTCTGGGTTTTGTTTTGGCAGAGCAAGCGCTGCTTGATCAATTATCAACGGCACTGGGCCCCTGGGCAGTCAGCGCTCCGACTCGCTGGGTGGGTGCTCAAGCGCTGGCAGACAAAGAGTGGCAACAGGCGCAGAGGCTGCAATTGATGGCAAGCTCAGGAAAACTTGCCGGGTATCTGAAAGACCGGTTATCCGAAGAAAAGATATTTTCATTATCCCATACGGGGTTGTTTGTATCCGTTGATCTGCCCCTAGAGAGTGGCCAGGCAATCTATGAAGGGCTGGCTAAACAGGGTATTTTGATTCGTTACTTTAATATTGATGGGCAAAAAGCCTGTTTGCGTTTTGGTTTGTTAAAAGCACAGGCCGATTGGGTTAAATTTGATCAGGCGCTGGCTAGCGTGATCGCTACCGGTGCAGAAACCAGGGAGATCTGTTCATGTTAAGGGGACTCGTTTTTATCACAATGCTGCTGGTTAGCGTTGTGGGCTGGTCAGAGCCCATCGAGGTTCATGATGATCTGGGCCGTTTGCTGACCCTGTCTGGTCCAGCCAGGCGGGTGGTGAGTCTGGCCCCCCATATCACTGAAACACTGTTCGCAGCGGGTGCAGGAGACACCCTGGTAGGGGCCGTAAGCTATAGTGACTACCCTGCGGAGGCAAAAAATATTCCCAGGGTAGGGGGGTATAGAAATGTTAATCTGGAGATGGTAGCTGCCCTGCAGCCGGATCTGATTGTGGCCTGGCGTAGTGGTAACGGTATGGGACAGATCCAGCCTTTTATCGATATGGGCTTCCAGGTTTATATTGCTAATCCACAAAAGCTGGAGGATATTGCAACTAGCCTGCGCCAGTTCGGGCAGTTGACGGGCCACCTGCAAACCGCCGCTGTAGAGAGTGACAAGTTTCTTAAAGAGTTGGCGCGGCTTAGGGTGCGTTATAGCCACAGAGAACCCGTCACGACTTTCTATCAAGTCTGGAATGATCCGTTGCAAACCCTAAATGGAACCCATGTGATCAGTGAGGTGATTAACCTGTGTGGGGGGCGCAATGTCTTTGCCGATTCAATCACGATGGTTCCTCATGTTAATATTGAAGCTCTGCTGCTGGCTAACCCGGAAGTGATTATTGCCAGTGGTATGGGAGAATCAAGACCTGAGTGGCTAGATGCCTGGCGCAACTGGCCCTCCCTGCAAGCTGCAGAAAAAGAGCAGCTCTATTTTATCCCTCCCAATCATGTGCAACGCCATGCGCCCAGAATTTTGCTGGGTGCACGGCAGATGTGCGAACAGTTGGAGCAGGCGCGAAGTAGAAAAAGATAGACTGTTTCGGAATACTTAGACCCTGGTCAGGTCGATAATTTGGAGTCAAAGACTGATTAATAATCATTAATTTTAGAACCACTTTCAGGTGCCCAAACCCACTGCGGGTTGCGGGAGAATCGGAAAATCGGTGTGAGACCGATACGTGCCCAACGCTGTGATGGGGATCGTTTTGGCATTAGTCACTGGCAAGGCTCCAAAAACTGGAGTCTGCCGGGAAGGCGCCAAAAACGAAAAGATCCTAAGTCAGAAGACCGGCCTGAAAGTTGATATGGAACGTTTGGACAGATGTTCCTTTTTTCGTAACAAGGGGAATATTATGAAAAAAATAGCAACGATTATTCAATATAGCGACAATCAACGCAGCCGATTATGGAGGACTGGCTCCAGCCCCCCAATAGATATTTCACCCTTTCCTTTAGTCAGGGCTAGCTCCTGATATAAGCCCAGCTGGGCTTTACTATCCAGTCAATATTAATAGCAACAGGTGATCCGAGGATGACAGCGGCCAGGTGGCTCGCTCTCGTCTCGATTCTGTTGTGAAATCGTTAAGGGAACAAAATGAAATTAAAGAAATATATCGGTTTATTGCTTGTTAGCGTGCTTGCTGTGGAAGCAGCTGAATTGGAAGAGGTTCAGGTGACAGCGCAAAAACGAGAGCAAAATCAGCAGGATGTAGGGATAGCCGTGTCAGTGATCAGCGCAGAGCAGTTACGTGAATTTGAGGTGGTGAACAGTGTTGACCTGGTCAACCATGTGACCGGGATGATGGCGGGGACTCCGGTAGGCGAGGGAAATAACCCCAACTTTGTGCTGCGCGGTGTCAGCATGAATGACTATGCCGATTCCAACGAGGGGCCGGTTGCGGTTTATCTGGATGATGTTTATAACGCAACTTTGGCGGGGCTGACTTTTCAGCTATTTGATCTGGAGCGTGTGGAGGTACTGCGCGGGCCCCAGGGGACGCTATTTGGTCGTAATGCTACCGGTGGTTTAGTTCACTACATCAGCAAGCGCCCCACAGGTGATTTCAGTGCTTCTGTTGATATGGAGGTTGCAGAAAATCAGCAGCGCAATGTTGAGGGGGTTGTCAACGGACCCATCACCGATACCCTGTCGGGAAGGCTGGCATACTCCTCTGTGCGTCATGAGGGAACCGTGGAAAACAGTCTTGGCCAGGATGGTAACGATGCGGACAGCCAGGCAGCACGCATGCAGTTTTTGTTGACACCCTCAGACCGGTTATCACTGCTGATTAATCTATTCGGTTCAGATGCAGACAGCACCGGCCCGCGATACAGCCACCGGGCATCCTATTTTGACGGTCAATCCAATCAATTTGTTGGCGCACAACAAAATATATATGGCACCTGCCCGGGTTGTGATGCTTTTGGTTATCGAGATCCAGATGGAGACCCTCGTACGGTGGAGCATGATACTCCGACCCTGCTGCGCATTAGTAACTATGGGATAAGTTCAACCCTGACGTGGTTTGGCGATCTTGTTACCCTGACCTCTATCACTAATTATATGCAGGTCAATAAACGCTATCGGGAGGAGGTGGATGCGGGGCCGTTGCCTCTTCTTAGTGCGGACTACCATCTTGATGCCTATCAGTTCAGTCAGGAATTTAGAGCACAAGCCGCTACGGGAGCATTACATTGGACCACTGGTATTTACTACTTTCAACATGACCTGCTAGGGGCACAACGTGCTGATGCCTCAACTTTTGGCATCCTTGACATGAATGCTGACTGGGATCAGCGTACTGAATCGATGGCTCTGTTCGGTCAGGTTGAATTCGACATCAGCAGTCAGTGGCGATTTATTGCCGGTTTGCGCTATACCCACGAGGAAAAGGAGTTTGAACAGCTGTTGATTGATCCTGTTGCGCCCATATTCAATGTTAATTTTACACAGGGACAGCCAGGTTTTACGACACTGGATGATAATTATGTTTCAGGTAATCTGGCGCTTAACTGGCAGCCATCTGATGGCCAACTCTACTATGCTAGCCTGTCACGGGGTGTCAAAGGAGGGGGCTATAATGCCGGTTTCCTGTTCGGCCTGGGTAATGAGAATATCCCCTTTGATGAGGAAACTTTAACCAGTTACGAAATAGGTTTTAAAACTGAATTTTTTGAGGGCAGGTATCGTATTAATGGTGCCGTTTTTTATTACGATTACAAGGA
>CAYYRK010000058.1:0-14388 GCA_964473915.1 uncultured Pseudomonadales bacterium | reverse complement strand
CCCAGCTCAGTAATGGCTGCGCTCACGGTGGCGGGTGTGATCTCGCCCTGACGAGCGAGCATGTCCAGGGCCGTAATCACAATAAAATTGCGATCAACTTCGAAAAAATGCCGCAACTTCTGTCGTGAATCACTGCGACCAAAGCCATCGGTTCCCAACACAGCGTAGGAACCAGGAATCCAGGCACGAACCTGGTCCGCATAATTTTTCATATAGTCGGTCGCAGCGATCGCCGGGCCTTGCCTGTCCTGCAGACATTGGGCAACATAACTTACACGGGCTGGTTGCTCGGGGTGCAGGCGGTTCCAGCGCTCCACGGCTAACCCCTCTCTGGCAAGTTCATTGAAGCTGGTAACCGCCCAGATATCGGCGCTCACCTGGTAACGCTCCAGGAGTATTTCCGCCGCTGCCAGAATTTCTCGGAAAATAGCGCCACTCCCCAGCAGCTGCACTTTCAACGGCTGATCAGTTCCCTCAAGGGGGGCCGCCTCCTGAAAAAGGTACATCCCGTTAATAATACCCTGCTCAGCCCCCTCCGGCATGGCACAATGGACGTAGTTTTCATTCAGCAGGGTCAGGTAGTAATAAACAGCCTCCTTTTCCTGATACATACGGCGCATCCCGTCCTGAATAATTACCGCTACTTCATAGGAAAAGGTCGCATCGTAGGAGATACAGTTGGGAATGGTCGCCGCCAGCAGATGGCTATGTCCATCCTGATGCTGAAGCCCTTCACCATTGAGTGTGGTTCGCCCAGAGGTGGCCCCCAACAGAAAACCACGAGCCTGAAGATCACCCGCAGCCCAACATAGGTCGCCAATACGCTGAAAGCCGAACATAGAATAAAAAATATAGAAGGGAATCATCGGGCAGCTATAGTTGCTATAGGCCGTTGCCAAGGCGATCCAGGCTGAAAAAGCACCGGCTTCGGTAAGCCCTTCCTCCAACATCTGTCCCTTTTTGTCCTCCTTGTAATACATCACCTGGCCTGCATCAACAGGCTCATAGAGTTGACCTACAGAGGAATAGATGCCGAGTTGACGAAACATCCCCTCCATCCCGAAAGTGCGCGCCTCATCTGGCACGATGGGGACAACACACGGCCCCACATTGCTATCCTTGACCAGAGTAGCCAGCAACCGTACGAAAGCCATGGTGGTTGAAATTTCTCTGTCGCCGGTTCCTTCTAACTGTTTGGCAAAGGCACTCAGTTCAGGTACTTTTATCGCTTCAAAATCACTTTTTCTTTGCGGTAGATACCCACCCAGATCCTCTCGACGCTTTTGCATATAGATCATCTCAGGGGTATCGGCTGGCGGACGATAATAGGGGATATCAACCAGATCTTTGTCATTTAAGGGAATAGCATAACGGTCACGAAACTGCCGCAATGTTTTTTGATCCAGCTTTTTCAGTGAGTGGGTGCTCATCTGAGCTTCACCCTTTGCCCCAACGCCATAACCTTTAACTGTGTGGGCCAGAATTACCGTGGGTTGCCCCTTGTGCTGCACCGCCTCATGGTAGGCGGCATAGACCTTATACGGGTCATGCCCACCCCGGTTAAGTTGGTAGATCTGATCATCGCTAAGCTCACTGACCATTTCGAGCAATTCGGAATATTTTCCAAAAAAGTGTTCGCGCGTGTAAGCTCCTCCATTTGCTTTGAAATTCTGGTATTCACCATCAACGGTCTCATCAAGACAACGTTGCAATACCCCCTCTTTATCCTTGGCAAAAAGCGGGTCCCAGTGACGCCCCCAGACCACCTTGATCACATTCCATCCGGCACCACGAAACACACCTTCCAGCTCCTGAATAATCTTACTATTGCCACGCACCGGGCCATCCAGGCGTTGTAGGTTGCAGTTCACCACAAAGATAAGGTTTTCCAGCTGCTCCCTACCCGCCAAAGATATAGCACCCAGGGATTCGGGCTCATCAATCTCACCATCACCAAGAAAGGCCCATACCTTTCGATCCCCACGGGGAACCAGCTCTCTGGCTGACAGGTAACGCATCACATGGGCTTGATAGATAGCCTGCAACGGGCCTAGCCCCATAGAAACCGTAGGGAATTGCCAATAGTCTGGCATCAGATAGGGGTGCGGATAGGATGATAGTCCCTGACCATCCACCTCACGCCGAAAGTTATCCAGCTGCTGCTCATCAAAGCGCCCCTCAAGATAGGAGCGCGCATAGATACCTGGTGCAGAATGGCCCTGCATATAGATCAGGTCACCCAGGTGGTTCTCGCTCGGTGCCCGCCAGAAATAGTTGAAGCCTACATCGTAAAGAGTAGCACTGGACTGAAAGGTGGATATGTGTCCACCCAGATCATCTGGACTAAGGTTGGCACGAATCACTGTCACCAGAGCATTCCAGCGTACCAGTGAGCGTATACGGCGCTCCATAAAGAGGTCACCGGGCATCAACGCCTCCTCGGTCACAGGAATAGTGTTGCGATAGGGTGTCGTCAGGGCATAGGGGATCTGGGCACCGGTACGGGTGGAATGGTTAGATAGTTTTTTCAGGATATAGTGAGCCCGCTCCATACCGGCATTTTGTATCACCGCCTCCAGTGATTCAATCCACTCTGCTGTTTCTACCGGGTCCGAATCATCTGCTTGATGCGAAGCATTTAATAACATAAAACTCTCCTGATGTTTATTTCTAACTAGGGGTGCAGTGGGCTCTACCCATAAATTTCGGGGGACAAATCAATAATCAAACAAAACAACTAACCGTTCTTGCCAGATGTTTTTTCCTTCTCACTCCTGAGCTTTTCCCGCAGCTTAATCTGCTCTTTTCGGTGTGCCTGCTGGGCTATGTTTTTTGCGGTACCAGCATTTGAAGCCACTGCTGGCTGCCCGATCATTTCCTGAGTCAATAATGGTAGTTGTTCAGCGCCCTCATGAGGTTCATTGGAATAATGACGCACACCCTGCTCATCTAACCACTTATAGATTTCAGCAGAGGTGTCAAAGCTTAGCAGCAACAATAACGGGGCAAAAATACGCATATTCAATCCGGCAATAGTTCTAATAACATAATATTAACCCAGCTCATTCACCCCCCACAACCAGGCCGCGCCACGTACGCCACTTGAGTCGCCATGTTTTGCCTGCAGAAGGTCTGTTTCACAAATGTCAGAAAACACATAGTTTGACCAGCGAGTGGAAACTTCGTTATAGAGACTTGGCACATTGGACATGCCGCCCCCCAACACGATGAGATCCGGATCCAGAAGGTTGATCACCGAAGCGAGCGACCGCGCCAGATGTTCCTGATACAGGTCCAGTACTAACATGGCATCACTGTCCTGGGAATCAGCAAGGGCAACTATCTCGGCTGCTATCAGCCTTCTACCGGCCAACTGCTCATAGCACTGCTCAAATGCGGGGCCGCAAAGCCAGCTTTCAATACAGTTTATACGCCCACAGTGACAGTGCTTTTCAATTCGGTCATATCCTGCCCATCTGCCTCCTAATGGTACCACTGGATTGTGCCCCCACTCCCCGGCAATACGATTAACGCCCTGAAGCAGCTCCTTTTTGATACAGATGCCGCCACCCACACCTGTACCCAGGATAACACCAAATACGGTTCCATAATCTGCCCCCGCGCCATCGGTTGCCTCTGATAGCACAAAACAATCAGCATCGTTGGCCACTCTAATTTTACGCTTCAGCAACTGGCTAATATCTTCCATAAAAAACCGCCCGTTCAGGCAGATGGAATTGCAGTTTTTCATAGCCCCGGTGTCTTTTGAAATAGCCCCCGGTGTCGCAATACCGACCCTGCAGACCCGATGGCATGCCTGCTCCAGCCTGTGAACTAGTGCCTTGATTGCTTGAAGGGTGCCGGAGTAATCGTGTTGCGGTGTCGCAACGCGGTTACGTTCAAGTATCCGGCCCTGGTGATCCATCAGCACGGCTTCAATTTTCGTGCCCCCAAGATCAACTCCAATTCTCATGACTCAGGCACCCTCTTTGGGTACTGATCCAGCAAACGCCTGTAGAACTCCCAGTCAAAACAGGGGCCAGGATCTGTTTTTCGCGCCCCTGCAATATCTGAATGTCCTGCAATCCGCTCCCGGGTAATTGCCGGATAAGCATGCATCAGTGCAACGGAAACCTCGGCCAACTTCTGATACTGACAGATCTCAAATGACTCATCCTCAGCACCTTCAAGCTCAATGCCAATAGAGAAATCATTACAGCCTGCATCACCCATAAAGCATGATTCCCCAGCATGCCAGGCTCGCTTGTCAAAGCCGACAAACTGAATAACTTGACCTGAGCGTTCAATCAGCAAGTGGGCAGAAACCTTAAGCTCAGCAATTTGCTTAAAGTATGGATGGGCGCTCATATTCAATCGGTTGGTAAAAAAATTACTGATGCAGGCGCCCCCATACTGTCCAGGAGGAAGGCTGATGCAGTGAATTACTAACAGATCGATTTGCGAGCGATCCGGGCGCTCATTAAAATTGGGAGATAATACTTTTTTCGCTTCCTGTAGCCAGTGATTACTGATCATCTGCTGGCAAACTCCCGCCCACTAATCTTCCTTATCCCTTCGCAGCTGAACGATCACTGATTCAAGTGCTGAATCGAAAAGCAGCCCGTCCTCCAGCAGCTTGATCCCACCATCACGCAGAGCAACAGCCAGAGAAAAACGGCTTTTCTCGGCCACTTTCAGGCCCAGACGGTTTACAAAAATATATTTTCCAGTCGACTTAATTACCCCCGCCAGTTTGGCGCGTGAGGTGGGGGCGTCCTTGTTGATAAACTCAACCCAGGCCCCTGCGCGCATCTGGTCCACCAGCTCAAGATAGTGGTTATCATCAAAACCACTATCGTCTCTTTCAACCGGCAACGGGTTGGTGACAACATCCCGATCGACAATTGAGACCTTAGCGGTGGTGCTGGTGTTTCGCCCATGCGAGGAACGCAGGTTCTGTTTGTGGAACAGCTCCAGGCTTTTAAATATTTCACGCATACGAAGGGTGCTGAACGAAACCACACCCAACCCCTCTCGCAACTTTGCCAATAAGGCGGGCATCATCTGCAGTAGTTTTTTCTGCTCTTCAGCACTTGATTTTGGTTGCACGCTCCAGATTAAATCATCGAGTGTTTTTACTGCATCATTCCAGGCACTGCTATCTTTGCCTTCTCTGACTAACAGATAAAACAGGTAGTTGCTCCAGCCGTCCTGTATCAGCTGCAGGGCCGTCTCTGGTAGCTCTCTACCCACTGTCCGGGAGTTGATAACCTCGCTGACCTGAGCGCGGGCCTGCTGTATTTTACCCAACCCCTCCTCCGCTTCGCGGGTGCGCTTTTCAATCAGCACTGCTCTGCGATGCTCCATTTTTGAAAAAGCCATAAAATCATCCAACAGCAGCTGGAAAAATTGAGGGTTATTCTCAAATTCACTGGTTATCTGTTCAGTGATTTCAGTAATTTTCCGAAAAAGAGGGTCCTTTTTGCTCTCCGTCACCTCAGACCAGCCCATGGCTGCGTGTGCCAACTCATTGAGCAGTCTGCGAGCCGGATGTTTTTTCTGGCTAAAAAAAGCATTGTCCAGCAATGCGACCTTCAACATGGGGATCTGCAGGCGAGCCAGCAATACTTTCATGGGTGCCGAAAGCTGAGCATCCTCGAGCACAAATTCAAACAACATGGAAACCAGGTTAATAATATCTCTGTCAAGACTTGCGACAGTGCGGGCTTTTCCTTCCAGCCTCAATACCCGCTGGGCAACAATACCTGCCAAATCCGGTTGCCCTGCAGCCACAGAAACACTATTTTGTACCTGCTGAACGCTCGTCTTTTCATCCTCCTGGAGTTGCGATAACAGGGTCAACAGATCTTCCCGCGCCAAAGCAAAATCGTTCTGTTCAGGCACAAAAACACCGCTGTGTACCGAGGCGTTACTCTGTTTAACCGCCAACAACTCACGCAACATTTCAAACATCTCATCACGAGGGTTCTCTTGACTATCACCCTCGGGCTGATAATGATGCCTTGAAAAGGTTTTTGGCCCAGTTTGACGCTGAATATTGCTGGCACCAAGTAGTTCAGACCTGATTTTCGGCAAGATACCCGCTTTAACCAGAATTTTGTTTGCCCCAGAATACAGGCTATCGAGCTCGCCCAGCACATGCTTGTCAAAGAGCTTATACAATACCAACTTGACCCTGATATCCAGGTCAAGCTCCTTGCAGCCCTCCCTGAATGCCTCGCAAAGCTGATGACCACCTACGGGATTGGCATGGGTGGTCAACTCCTGCTGAGCAGATAGAAGATCATTCAACCTGCGCGTCAAATGATCCAGGGGTTCTAAATAGCGATTTTCCACCTTGGAAACCATAGAACGGATAGCCACATCCTCCTCTACCGCCTCGTGCTGCAGTAGTGATAGCTCACCCACAATAACTGACGGCCCCGCCATGGCACCTGAGTCTGCAGCCATATGGCTAAACGCACTACGAATATGATCCTGAACAATAGTCTCCATATCTTCTCTTTTGATCCGTAGCTCACGCATAGAATCAAAATACAGAGTTTGCTCGATATTACTGCCCGCTTTATCGGCCAGTTCAAACAACACATCATCAGCATTTTCAAATAAACTGTTCAGCAGAACCGGAAGTTGCTTGAGGCAGAACAGGCAAACCGCCTGTACAGACTCAGGTAGATATATTGAAGACCCTAAACTCATAAAACACCCAAATTCTGTCTGCTTGCTATAAACTGCGCGCGCCGTATCTCTCTGTTCGCCCGGCACTACCAGGCTATCAGCCTTTAACGTAATATTTCTATACTCATAGTTTAGCTGGCAATCTACATGAAAACTAGGCAACCACCAGACTTAGGTGATCGTAGCAAGAGAAAGACCGGGGCGGGGTGAGTTTTTTTAGATTATTTGAAAATCGCCCTGTGCCGCCACAAACGCACACTCTAGCCTGTCCAACTGAGGATGCTAGAATGAAGGGTGTGGTTTTCGTCATGGATACCTATCTTTATGCCCAATGCCAGCTCAGCATCAATTGCTCGTGATTTGAGGTAAGTGTTCTAAATCTCAGGATAAAAGGTCATGCTGTCTGTTTTTTGTAATCCATTTTTCAAAATCGGCCGCAGACATCGGCTTGCCGAAGTAATACCCCTGAAAAATGCCACATCCATTTTCTGTCAGATAGTTTAGTTGCTCCTCTGTTTCCACACCTTCCGCCACAACATCAAGTTGAAGCCGCTCTGCAACAGCCAGAATGACATCGATAATCGCACGGTCATTCGCGTCATGAGCGATATCCAAAACAAAGGAGCGATCGATTTTAATTTGATCAAGCGGTAATCGTTTGAGGTAAGAAAGTGAAGAGTAGCCGGTACCAAAGTCATCCATTGAGAAGCGAACGCCCTGTTTTTTCAATTTTTCCATTTTGCCAATAACCTCATCAACACCATCGATTACCATGCTTTCGGTAACCTCAATAAATAGGCGCGAAGGATCCAGTTTTGCCTCCTCTAAAACAGCCATGACCTGCTCAATAAAATCATCCTGTGCAAACTGTCTTGGGCTAACATTAACAGAAAAATGCTGGTCCGGCTGACAGAATAATCCTTGATCCTGCCACTGTTTTACCTGCTGGCAACTCTTACGCAAAACCCATGCTCCCATCGGAAGAATTAGCCCAGTCTCTTCTGCTATAGGAATAAACTCCGCTGGAGAGACCATTCCCCACTCTACATGCTCCCATCTCAATAAAACCTCCAGACCAATACAGTTTCCCTGCCGATCAATCTGTGGCTGGTAAAATGGTTCCAGCTGATCTTGCTTAATAGCTCTGCGCAGATCTTTTTCTAACCGAAGCCTAACATCTGCTGCTGCCTGCATATCTGAACGATAAAAGCAGATACGGTTACGCCCCAAATCCTTAGAACGGTACATAGCACTATCTGCATGTTTTAAGATGTCTTCAGCTTTAAAATTAGACTCTGCTGAAAATAGACTAATTCCGATACTTGCCGAAATATGGTGCTCATGCTCATACAGAAAAAAGGGCGCGCTCAGTGCAACCTGTATTTTTTCTGCCACGATTTTCGCATGGCTTGCGGCAAGCTCCTGCTCTTCATTCAAGGCAGGCAGCAGCACAACGAACTCGTCGCCACCCAGTCTTGCAACGGTATCTTCCCCTCTAACCTGCTCATTCAGCCGCTGGGCAACCTGCTCCAACAGTGAGTCCCCAACAGAGTGGCCCAACGAATCGTTCAGCGTTTTGAAGTTATCCAGGTCCAAAAACATCAGAGCCGCACTGCATTGATGGCGTTTAACAACTAAGCACTCATGTTCCAACCTGTCCAGCAGTAACCGACGGTTCGGTAATTTCGTCAACGGGTCATAAAAGGCAAGCTGTTCGATCTCTTCTTCGGCTCTTTTTTGTTCACTAATGTCTCGGGCCATCCAGGTCACTTTTCCTGTACCTACCTCTGTATCTCGCTCCAGGACAGCTGTTCGGCCCTCAAAATGCTTCCAGCCACCCAGAACATCGAGCTGATACTCTGTCACTTGGTTTTCGCCAGTTCGCAGGGTTTTGTGGATGACTGCCATCCATTTTTCGGCCACTTTAGTCGGAACGACCTCAGCAACGGTTTTTCCTAATAATTCCTCTCGCGGGCCATATAACACCCCCAATCCAGTACCATAGATCTCCAAATAGGTTCCCTTCTCATCGAAGACAAAACCCAGGTCGGGCAATACTGCATTAAAGGCACTGAGCCGTTCATGATTAAAACGAAGCTCCTCTCGCAACGCATACTGCTTGGTCACATCATGAAACACGAGAATGACACCTCTTAGCAGGCCATCTTCACCCATAATAGGTGCCGCGCTATCGGCGATCTGATATTCAGTTCCATCCTTGGAAATCAAAGAGGTGTGGTTAGCCAACCCCATGGTTTTTCCGCTCATAATCACTTTTTCTACGGGGTTGTTTAACATGATTCGTGTTTGTGTATTGATGATATGAAAAACCTCATATAACGGCCTTCCATAGGCCTCTTCAGCACACCAGCCGGTCAGGGTTTCAGCAACAGGATTTAATCGTGTTACTCTTCCCGCAACGTCTACAGCAATCACCGCATCACCGATGGAATCAAGTGTGACCGAAAGATTCTCTTCACGCTGTTTGATCTGATCAATCGTACGAACACGCTCAATAGCCAGCCCACACAAATGAACAAAACGATCAACCATCTCAAGTTCTTTTTGGTTGGGTGTTCCGGGTTGAGGATAGTAGACCGCAAATGTTCCCAGGACAGTGTAATCGGCTGTTTTAATGGGTGTAGACCAACAGGCAGCTAAACCGTACTGCTTTGCTAAAGCGCGAAAGTCTATCCAAAGCGGATCTGTTTGAATATCGGAAACAATAACCTGTTCCCCCGAGAAGGCAGCCGTACCACATGAACCAACATTCGGACCTATTGATAAGCCATGAATCGCCTGGCTGTATGCTTCTGGTAAACCAGAAGCAGCACCAAACATCAGTTTCCCCTTTTCCAAAAGCAACACTGAGCTAATGCCACCTTTATCAGTCAGCAAGCTATCGATACCTCGACAAAGCACCTTCAGCGTCTTCTCTAAAGATGCGCCTGCTGCAACCATTTCCAATACTTTTCGCTGAGCCGTCAGTACCATTTCCGCCTGTTTTCGATCCGATTCTCGTTTATAGTCACTTATCGCAAACGAGATATCTCGCATCATATCAAGCAAAAGATCAATCACTTCCTGCGTAAAATAGCCCACGCTATCGGCATAGACATTGAACGCACCGACCACTTTACTATCGACCGAAATGGGAAGGGCCGCGCTCGACTTTATATTCGACTCACGCGCTGCATTTTGCCAGGGACTGGCTGCTGTCGCCTTCATAAAATCGTTTACAACCACGTGGCAGTTTTGCCGAATGGCTTTTCCTGTTGCACCTTGTCCTTCCGGCAACTCAGGGTTAACAGAAATGTCTATATCAGAAAGATATTGCTGCACAGAACCCCTGCTAGCAACCGGCTCAACCTTCCCTGTCGCCTCATCAACCAAACCAATCCAGGCCAGTTCAAAACTGCCAAATTCAACCGCAATACGACAAATATCATCATATAGATTTTCAGCATTATCTGTACGTACAATAGACTGGTTTGTCTCACTCAATACATTGTAAAGGATCGTTTTTTCCGTAAGTGATCTATGTGCATCTGAAATTTGACCGCCCATCTGGTTGTATGCCAGCTGTAGCCGTACCAGCTCCTGTGCGCCTTCCAGTTCGACTCGGCTTTCCAGTTCCCCCGCTGCAAGTTTCTGGCAACATGCCACAAGCTTTTGCAGTGGCCTGCTCGCCATTTCATGAATAAAAATAACAAGGAGAACCGCACCCACCAAACTCACCAGAAAACCTAATATATTTTCCTGAATCAGCCTGTACCAAACAGCAGATTTAGCCCGGCTCAAATCGTAGCTTAGATAGAGAATAGCCGTTTTGTATCCTCGAAGAGATTTCGAGTCAGCTTGGGAAAGGACTGGATAAACCGCCAAAATTCCACTTCTATCAGGGGAAAATATAATTTCAGCAATATTGTCTGAGCGGGTCTTTTTAAATAACCCTGTTTCAAGGTTAGGCAATACTTCTTGTACTCCTTGTCCTTTCCAGGCAATCCTTGTGGAGAAGATGATATGGTTATCCTCAGCCAACAGGATCAGATCAACAACATCGCTATCTAGCCCCATTGCCAAAAGCTGCTTTTCCGCGTACCGCAACTTGCCCTCTCTGAACTCTGTGTTCATCACTTGCTGTAGTCGAGACATCTCCCTTTTTACCACTTCAAGTGCTTCTGACTCCACCTCCCTGTCAAGGGTTAAATACTGATAGGGGACCAGTACCACCATGGATGCAATATAGATCAGCAAGATGAGGCCAAATGCCCCTCTGCTCAGCGAGATATGCTTAAGGAAACTCATTGCAAAAACCGATCGCTAACAAGAGTATCAATTTGCGGCTCTTTAAAAAGCAGGCCTCTTTCGAGCATCATTGCAACTAGCTCCCTCGCCGTCTGGCGTAATAGTGGATCAGATCCTTTTATGAGCAGCTGATTTGCCGTGAGATTAGGCAAAATCACACCTTTAAAACTCTCTGTAAGTTCAGCAGGGGTAATTCCAAGGCGTGGTGCAAGCTTCTTCGCCGCTTCTTCTGGGTAGTTATGCAGATAATTAAGCGCTTTGAATTGTCCGTTTACCAATGTTTGTAATATGTCTGAACGGTTTTTCAAAAATGACTTGCGCGTTACCAGAACATCAACTATTTGCCCTGGAATTTCGTGGCTATCGAATAAAGTTTTAGCCCCCTCATTCACTAACTGCGTTCTCACCGGATCAAAAGTAACAACCGCGTCAACCCTGCCGCTCATATAAAGCTCGTAATGATTATCCACTGTGGCGGAGATAATCTCTACCTCCTCTGTTGACAGCTTTGCACGCTCTAGCGCCCGTGTCAGCATGATTGCACCCACTGCGCTATTTTCAACCGCGATACGGGTACCTTTTAAGTGGGAAAGCCCTGAGATAGAGGAGGGTCTCGCCAACAGAGCATCCGCTCCACTTGAGATGTCCATCACCAGGATCACCCTCAAATCGGCCTCTGTCTGCAGCAGGGTTAGCGTTTCATCCAGCGTCAATGCTGCAACCTCTAAAACACCATTGCGAAACGCATGTAATACGTCGGTTGCAGAGGAGAGCTCTACAAGGCGGATTGGGCTTTTTTCAAAATAGCCCAGGTCCCGTGCTAGATATAGTGTTTCATAGCCGGGCCAAAGGTTAGTCCCAATACGTAGTGCTTTTTCAGGTTCTGCCATACAGCCTGTTAAAAACAAGCTGTTTATTACAGCTATCATCCATGTGCCTTTTCTCAAAATCTTAAACATAATTTGTGAAGACCTGTTTAAAAACTACGTTAGTATAGGCATTCCCGCCATTACAATATGATAGATCATTTTTCTCTACCCCTATAGATCGACTATTATGCAGATTACTAGAATTTTTGTAACTACTCCGCAAGCAGTAAAATCAGGGGTAACTGTTCAGATCATCACTGAATCAGGTAAGATCAAGGCAAAAAATGTGAGTTTACAAGTGTAAATGACCATTTTTGAACGCAGAGATGGCGTAATTCAGTGGTTAGCTGAATAGTTATGAATTTTTACCTTGGGAAATAGATTATATATGGCTCGCCCCGGAAATAGATGATGAAGAAGACCCATCCTCCTGGCTTAAAGCTCGGAAGAGGCATGTGGATTGCTACCTGGGTAATAGCCCTGGCATTACTAACCCTATTTTTTGCGGAGGAGGAATCCAGGTGGTTCAACCCAAACCAGGACCCACAAACCAGGACAACTCAGGAAGGCGTTAAAGAAGTGGTATTGCAAGCCAACAGACAGGGGCATTATGTGGCCACCGGCGCGATCAATAATCTACCTGCCGACTTTCTGCTTGATACAGGAGCTACCACGGTTGCCTTGTCAGAAGATCTGGCAATTTTTTATGGTCTGAACAAAGGGAAAGCCGGTTTTGCCTCTACCGCCAACGGCACGACACGAATATACTTGACACATATCGAGCGTTTACAAATTGGTGACATCGTCCTGTATGATGTCAGCGCCAGCATTAATCCGGGCATGGATGACTTTATCCTGCTTGGTATGAGTGCGCTCAAGCAAGTGGAACTGATTCAGCGTGACAACCTGCTGACTCTTAGATATTAGTAGCAGACCGGCACCAGGTTGAGATGCTTCGCTTTAATTTGGAACCCCCCCCTATGTTAGATGAAACCACCCTGAAAAAAGCTATCAACCTAAACGTAACCAACGCATTAGATGAGGATGTTGGATCCGGCGATATCACCGCTTTGCTAATTCCCGAGAATACCCGAGCCAAAGCCAGTGTAATCAGCAGAGACAGTAGCATTATCTGCGGAAAAGCCTGGGTCGATGAGATCTTCCTGCGGCTGGACCCCTCGCTAACTATTAGCTGGCAGGTTGTGGATGGTGATGCAGTAAGCTGTGATCAAACCCTGTTTTTTATCGAAGGGGGCGCTCGCCCAATACTCACAGGAGAACGCTGTGCGCTTAATTTCCTACAAACATTATCGAGCACCGCCACCACCTGCCACCGATATGCCCAAAGCGTTGCTGGCACCGGTGTAAAACTGCTGGATACCCGCAAGACCTTGCCAGGCCTGCGTATCGCACAGAAATATGCAGTAGACTGCGGCGGTTGCTACAACCACCGGATCGGGCTTTACGATGCCTTTCTAATCAAGGAAAACCACATAGCCGCCTGTGGCTCAATTGCTACCAGCATTGAGACCGCACGGGGCCTAGCTCCTGGCAAACCTGTCGAAGTTGAGGTGGAAAGTATGGGCGAACTGGACCAGGCTCTGGCTGCCAGTGCGGATATCATTATGCTGGACAACTTCAGTCTGCAGCAGCTACGTGAAGCGGTAAAGATAACCGCCGGCCGAGCCAAACTTGAGGCTTCTGGTGGCATCACCAGCAGTACCCTCAGACCTATTGCGCAAACAGGCGTTGATTATATTTCGATCGGTGCGTTAACCAAAAACTGTAAAGCGGTGGATCTGTCGATGCGCTTTGAGGGCTAGCCGGAGTTCCACTATGGCGCTCAAATATGAGCCTGCAAAGCACGAATAACGGGCCAGTTTGCTTCAGGGAAATCGTAATCACTCAGCTGTGTGGGCGTGACCCAGCAAACAGGCTGCTGCTCCATGCCTCTGGCTTGTCCCTGCCATTCGCGGACACGCCATACATCCAGAAAAACCGCCTTGTCGGGGTATTGATGATGCACGGCTAATAGCGGGCTAAATATTGAGATTCGGATGCCCAACTCCTCTAGCAGTTCCCTGTACAGTGCCTGAGCGGGTGTCTCACCCGGCTCAAGCTTACCGCCTGGAAACTCCCACAAGCCGCCCTGATGACTGCCAGGCAAACGGCGTGCAATCAGAACCTCACTGTTTTTGTTGGTGATAACGGCCGCAACTACGTGCAGTGCAGAGTTACGATCAAGCATCAACCTAGAATCCTCAGTTGGACAGAATAGAGTGTGCGTTTGTGGCGGTTCAGGGCAAGGCGCAATGACGCGGAATAGTTGTTCTATTCCAAGGAATTGCAACGCTGCACTGTGCCGCCACAAGCGTGCAATCTGCACTGTAGCGTGACTCACCCAACGGATAAATAGATAGATCTAAATTAATTACCTTCATATCAACAAGTTACTATTAGAATGGAGCGGTCAACTGAGGAATCTAGGTTCAATGGCGAGCTGGAAATCTAT
>CAYYRK010000057.1:0-14448 GCA_964473915.1 uncultured Pseudomonadales bacterium | reverse complement strand
TTCATTTACCGCATAGTATCTCCAGGCTAAAGCGCGCAATTCCACCCATAGCTACCGTTTAAATCCAAGTGTGAGGGGCAATTTTACCTGGACACATTTAATTTACCAACTTCCAGAGTATCAAACCAATCTATGAATCTTTTAACATCGTCACCTTTGAATATTCGCCCATGCTGTGGGCACATCATCTCAATATCCAGTTTACGAACTCTTTCAACCCAGTCATTTTTGGCTTCATTTGATGGCATCCAACGTTGATGGAACATCTTCATTTTGCTGACATGTGAATTAAAATCATCCACAAACAGTGGTACATCGTTGTCCTCTAGTGCTGCACCAATATCACCTGACATCAATATTTTTGCTTTAGGGTCATAAACATTCATATTGCCCGATGAGTGCAGAAAGTGTGCGGGGACAAACTGTAGAGTTATATCATCCAGCATTAAGATTCCACCATCATCAGCTATGGGTTCATAGCTGATGTTTTTCATACCGTAATGGCGAATAAAACCTTCCCATAACCACGGTGAATGTAGTTTTGCTGTTGATAACGCCTGATCCCATAACCCCAGTGATGAAATGATATCCGGGTCCTGATGCGATGCAAACAGGTGCGTTATTTTTTCAACCGGTACCTCTTTAATAACATTCGCAAGCATGGCTGAAAATAGCTCTACCCCCCCTGGATCTATTAACAGCGAGTTATTTTCACTGGTCACCATGTATTGATTGGTATCGATAATACCGTTTACTTTAGAGGGGTCACGACCAAAAGCCAGCCATTTGTGTGCGTCATCTTCATATAACTTTTCTACTTTCATATCTGTCTCTAATTTAATAATGCAACCTGTTGCTGTGAATCTTTTATTAGCTTTTTAATATCATTTACTGTGCCTTCAACATTTTCTGAAACACTGACAAATGATTGTTTGTACTGCCCCTCTGCTTGCGATGCCTCGGTCAAGCACAACGTTTTTAAAACAATGGCCGCTCTTAACTCGCCATCAAGTCTATCCAGCTCATCAAACAGGCGTTTCACTTGCGTGCGATGCAGAGTTAAAAGAGCCTCATATTCCGTTTTTATACGTTCAAAAATCCCGTCTAAACTGTGCAGATACGTACTACCACCCTCTACGCTTTGATAAACTGCTTTAAAATATTTAACAGCACGAGCTGCCCTAAACATCTCAACAGAGGTTGCGTTTAAAGTAGCTGCAATAACATTGATTTTTTTTGATGAACTTACCGTGACATCAGCTAACCTATGTATCGCATCAGTTAACGGTCTAAAACCGGCTGCACTGGGGCCTGCACGAAGCATCACAACCCTTGCATTACTCGCTGTAAGTGAAAGTTTTTGCGATATCTTTGTTGCCTGGTCAAGATTTGCTGCAACCACCGCTGCGGCTACAAAATAATTATTTTTACTATCCGACATCTACCCGCCCTAATTAGTCAGCCTAATAATTCTCATGGTAAATAACCTGTCAGTCACCACGATGCTTATTCTATAGAGTTTCTCTCCAACTAGCGTTATACCCAGAATCAAAGAGATAGTCTAATGTCCCGTTGTTTTTTACCCATAAAAGTTGTCTCACATGAACACAAAAGGGGTGTATCCCAAAATCTCAGATCCTGGTTAATACATCGTAACCCTCACACTCTCTTACCAACTATCAATACCCAAACAGCAGCTGGGTATTGATAGTTCTAAAATAAAACACATTATACAAAACTGTCCCAATTCGAGACACTTTTTTGTAAATCCACCCTGACCGATAATACCAAAGAGTGCAGATGACCCCATCTTTTAAGCCCTCTATTTAAGATCACCCAATAGGGCGCCAGAAGCCGATTCAAAATAAGACAACGTTGTTGATGCGGATGCCCTCCTCCGTTAAACCACACCATTGGCATGAAATATGCTCTATTTTCAGAGTCAATGTTAACGCTGTGAAGGAGCGCCAAATGGTAACGGTAAACAATCAGAGTCAACCAAGTGAAGTTATTGAGCTTGAAAAAACGGTCGCCTATAAGATCAAAAGGCGTGATGAGTTAACTGAAAAGACGGGGCATTATTGGGGCATCAAGGAGTTTACACTCAGAGACGCTGACCCGATGAAATTCGAGCGTTTCTATTCTCGACTACAATCATCCTGTATGGCGGCCCGTGAGATCTCAAGATTTGTAGCAGCCAGCCCCGGAGGCAGAGAGATGGGAGAGGCTGTATGGGGATTAGTGAGCGCTGAGGGAGACTCTATCGCCCTGTCTGAAGGGTTTGTCGCCCATTCCGCAGCGTTTCCCTACGCTATCAACTTTATGATCGAAAGGGGCTATGAGGACAACCCTGGGTTCAACGACGCAGATGTCTATGTCGCCGACGATGGCTTTAGTTGCGGCGCGCCGCACCCCGGAGACACATACACCTATGTGCCGATCGTTCGTGATGGGGAGGTCATTGGCTGGGCGTGCGCGATCAATCACATCATGGAGGTCGGCGCCCCTCAGGCCGGAAGCTGGGCCATGTTTGCGGTAGACACCTTTATGGATGGGTTTGTTTGCCCTCCTACCCGAACCGGCGAAAATTTAAAGCAGTACGCCTGGTGGGACGAGATGTGGAAACGCCGTACCCGAGCCGGAACAATGAATATTCTTGATGACAAAATGCGTCTGGCAGGCTGCGCCATGATACTCAAGAGCATCCACGAGATTATTGATGAGTTTGGCGTTGATTATTACCTGCGAGCATCAAAAGAGGTGATCGAAGAGTCCCGCCGAGTGGTTAAGGATAATATCCGTAACTGGATGATACCGGGAACTTATGAGCAATCTGCATTCCGGGTCTGCCTCTATAAGGGCTTACAGAATATCTGGGAACATGCGGATAAAGACAGCTTGATACATGTTTACATGAGGTCTTCCATTGATGGTGATGGGCGGTTCCATGCGGATATGGAGGGCAGTTCAAAGTGGGATTATCACGCATTTAACGCCTTCCCCGGGGGGCATAAGGTGGCCCTGATGATGGGCCTTGCGGGTGCCCTGGCCTATAACACCAAGTTTACCTCTGGTGGTAACTATATGATCGACTCCAACCTTCCGGAGGGATCTATTTATAATCCGGGAACACACGTTGCCGCCCATTCCAACGGCTGGGCGCAGATGATAATGGTGACCCTGCAGGCATTTAATACCCTGACCCGAGCTCAATTTATGCGCGGCTATATGGAGGAGTCTTTTGCTGTAAGCGGGCCGTGGGACTCTATGCAGGGTGAAGGGGTGCTGGAAGATGGCACACCCTATGGTTATACCCAGTTTGAGCTGTTGGGCGCCTGTGCTCAGGGTGCTTATGCTTATCGTGATGGTGAGCCCGCTGTGTGGTTTATTGCCAGCCAACTTTGCAATATGGGCAACTCGGAGGAATTTGAACAGCTAACCCCTCCCCTATTCCACCTGGGGCGCAAACTTCAACCTGGATATTGCGGCTATGGAAAATACCGGGCAGGCCTGGGGTTAAGTGCAGTTCACTGGGTCGTTGAGCCAGGTCAGAGGTTAACAGCTTCGCGTGCGGGAAGCTCATGCGGAATTATTCCTGAACTCTCTATCGGCATGATGGGAGGTTATCCATCACCAGGTGCTACTGTCGCTGTTGCCCAGGGGACCAATGTTCAAGAGCTATTTAAAGAGGGCATCTCCCCCACCACATTGCAAGAGATGGTTGAACTGGTAGAGGATGACACTTTAAAGACTGAGAGCATAAAGATTTGGAAATCCGATGCGCCTCAAACACATTTAAAACAGGATGATCTATGGGCTCAGATGGCCGGTTCCGGTGGAGGTTGGGGTGATCCATTAGAGCGTGATCCACAAGCGGTTGTACAGGATGCTAACAGCGGCTCCATCAACATCCCTTTTGCTGAAGAGATGCATGGGGTGGTGTTAAACAGGGTCGGTGATGAGAAGTATGAGCTGAATGAAGCCAAAACAGTTACAAAACGTAAAGCCTTGCGAGCAGAGCGAAAAGCGCAATCGATACCTGTCAAAGAGTGGTATCAACAGCACCGTGAACAACGCGTTTTAAAAATGAACATGATGGAGCCAGTGGTTGAGATGTTGCGAAGTGCAACCAGTTTTGATGCCTATAAAAAACACTACTTTAATTTTTGGCATCTGCCTGAAGATTTTGAAATTTAAAAATATAGGCGACCAACCCCCAAAGAATATTCTACGTTCTTGCTAGAAAGCAGAACTATTGGAGAAAATCATGGAAAAAGTAAATAAAGAGATTGTAGCGCAACTGGTGGCTGGAGATATCAGCAGAGATGAGTCACGTACGCTGCTGAAAATGAACCCTAAGGATCCCGAACGCTTTTGGACCTACCTTGAAGTATTGCAAGAAAGAGTGAATTGGGATGACAAAATTCTGCTACGCATCTCCGACCATCTCTATATCGTTCAAAAGAAAGAGACGGGTGAGCGGCTAGTAAAGTGTGATTGTGGGCATGAGTTGGGCGATTTTCGAGCCAATTGGAAAACTTCCGCGCATGTTCGTATCCGCGAAACCCAGGAAGAGATTAATAAGGTTTATTACCCCCCCGCCGCAGCGCCAGAACCTGAATGGAATGAGGTCCGCGAGTTCTTCTGTCCAGGATGTTACGCCCAGATAGGCGTAGAAATTGTACCGCCAGGCTACCCATTGCTTTTTGAATTCCGTCCCGATCTTGACCGCTTTTATAGAGAGTTTCTTGGTAAACCTTTAGACGATGAGCGCAGCGATTGGTATGAAGACCATACGGACAAAACAACAGCCAACTGGTTATAGCTAATTCATTTAGCACCCAACCAATTGGAATGTTTAAAGGGCTAAAAAAGAAAGGGTTTGATCATGAGCATAGACAATACCGATAGCAAAAATTACATCCTGGCACTCGATGCAGGAGGTACCATGACCGACACTGTTCTGGTTTTACCAGACGGTAGCTTTAAAGTCGGAAAGTCACTAACCAACCGTAAAAATGAGGTTGCCAGCTACCTTGAGTCGGTGGATGATGCCGCAAAAATCATTGGCAGCAGTTCATCGGAAGTACATAAAAAAGCTGCCGTTTCCATCTATGCAGGAACAGGGATGCTCAACACCCTGCTGACCGGGACAGGCCGTAAGGCAGGGTTACTTGTCACCAAAGGGTTCGAAGACATCACCACCATAGAGGGTGGATTGACCTACCTGGGGCAATCTCAACAGGAGATGTTACACAATCAACTTCATGAGCATACAGTGCCGATGATAGACCCCATGAATGTTTGCGGTGTATTAGAGCGCACCTGTGGTGGGTCTGCATATATGGAGAAGCACATAGCAGCAGGAAAGATCCTGATCCCCCTGTATGAGCCACATGTTGTTGAGGGCACCAATAAACTGCTGGACGCAGGCGTTGAAGTGATTGGAATTCTATTTACCAATTGTTATATCAACCCTGCCCATGAACTGAGGGCCAAGGAGATTGCCGAAAAAACCATCGCAGACCGTGGCATCACAAATGTGCCTGTTGTCACCTCCTACGAGACAGCCCCGGTGATGAAAGAAAATAACAGGGTTAAGAGCCTGCTACTCCAGTGTACCGCTGCGGAGCATGCGCGATTATCTTTAAAAGCTGTGGAAGAGGGAGCCCAAAATGATGGTTATGATGGTCAACTGCTAACACTGCTCTCCTATGGAGGCGCGGTTAATATCAGCTATCCGAGATTATATGAAACTGTTATTTCAGGCCCTATCGGTGGCATGATGGGCGGGCAAATTTTAAGTAAAAAACTTGGCCTGGATAAGGTTCTTTGTTGTGATATGGGCGGAACCAGTTTTGATGTAGGGCTTATTCTTGATCAGCAGATGCCGATTCGCAAAGACCCTGAATTTGCAAAACACAGGTTAGCGCTTCCGATGGTCGCGCTCGATTCGGTAGGCTCGGGAGCGGGCTCTGATGTATGGCTAGACACCTATAATCGCTTACACGTTGGCCCAGGAAGTGCTGGCTCCGATGTGGGGATATGTTTCCGCTATGACAAGCTCACCGTGACCGATGTTAATGTAGCCATGGGTTATGTCGACCCGGAATACTTTTTGGGTGGCAAGATAACCCTGGACAGAGAGAAGGCCTTTAAAGCCCTGGAAGAGACCATAGCCAAACCATTAGGCATCGATGTTTATGAAGCGGGCAAGGGTATTTTGGAAGTGGTAAACACCCAGATGAGAGAAGCCGCATCAACTATGGTGCTGGCAAAGGGTTATAACCCAGCAGAATTTACCATTTTAATCTATGGCGGTGCGGGCCCTGTTCATATGTGGGGCTTTACTGAAGGGCTCGATGTCGCAGATGTTATTACTGTCCCCTATGCAGCGGCATTCTCCGCCTTTGGTGCGGCCTGCTCTGAATATATGCACCGCTACCATAAAGGCTTTATTGCATCCATCCACCTTGACGAAGCAGAAGCGCAAAAAGCGACGATTGGTCAACAAATGGTGGATCTCTACAAGCAGATGGAAGATACAGCCAGAAAGGAGTTGGCTGAAGAGGGTGCCGATATATCAAATATCTCATTCAATTACGGGATGTATGCTCGCTATATTGGACAGCTGGAAAGCTTTGATACACCCTTGGATATCAGCACCGCAGATGAGGCAAAAAATGTTGATTATCTGTTAAGTTTGTTCGAAGAGATGTATACAAAAATTTACCCCGAGGGCGCACGTTTTCCCGAGGTAGGCTATGCCATATCAGAGCTTTATATCAAGGCAGTTATTCCAAAAGCGATGCCTGTTCTAAAGGAACATACATTAGCAGGTTCCACCCCTAAAGAGTCAGCCTATGTGCACAGCCGGAAAGTAAACCATAAGGGTGAATTCCATGACTTTAAAGTCTGGCAGATGTCTGAACTTGAGGCCGGTAATGTGATTTTGGGGCCGTCGATTATTCGTGATCCGATGACAACCCTGGTTATTCCTCCAGAGAAATCTATAGAAATTGACCAATACATGGTGTTGCATTACCGATAAACAAAAAAATATTAACCAGCCCCATGCTACAGGGGCTGGTTTTATCAGTTTAGGCCGCTTGGCCTGCCTGTAAACTAAACCTGCATATTAAGGAGTGATAAATATGATTCGCAAAGTTCCCCAGGTAACATTTAAAACCCGTGTGCGTGACGAAAGCCTTGACCACGAAAATCCTTTTCGCTGGGAAGACAAGACTACTGACGATATTTTTGCAGGAAAAAGCATTGTTGTGTTAGCACTACCAGGAGCCTTTACTCCAACCTGTTCCAGTACACACCTGCCAGGCTATGAGGCAAAATACGAAGAGTTAAAGGCCAAAGGAGTCGATGAGGTCTACTGCCTGAGCGTCAATGATGCTTTTAGTATGTTTCAATGGGCTAAACAGCTAGGGGTTGAGAAGGTGAAGATGTTGCCTGATGGTAATGGCGATTTTACCCGGCTCATGGGTATGCTGGTAAAGAAAGAAAATCTCGGTTTTGGGAGCCGTTCATGGCGCTATTCGATGCATGTGGTCGATGGCGAAATCAGACTACAATTTATTGAGCCTGGCCTAATGGATAACTGTCCAGAAGACCCTTTTACCGCGAGTGATGTGGATACAATGATTGCTCACCTTTAACCTAGACTCCTCAGTTGACCGCTCCACTCTAACAGTAACCTGTTGATATGAATGAAATTAGTTCCGACCTATCTCTTCATCCGCTGGGTGAGTCACGCTACAGGGCAGATTGCACGCTTGTGGCGGCACAGTGCAGCGTTGCAATTCCTTGGAATAGAACAACTATTCCGCGTCATTGCGCCTTGCCCTGCACCGCCACAAACGCACACTCTAACCTGTCCAACTGAGGATTCTAGGTTTAAGGAGCTGTCGCCAGTCTCCTGATTTTTTTGATAAAGAGCTATTCTCATTACTCAAGCGGTAGCAATAGTCTATATCAGGAGCTGACGAGCCTCCCTGCTTCTTGCTGGCTCGCAAGATATTCCTCATAAGTGCCTTGAAAATCTACCAGTTGCTGATCCTTGATTTCAAGGACTCGGGTAGCCAAAGATGAAACAAATTCACGATCGTGACTAACAAAAATCAGTGTGCCTTCATAATGTTCCAGGGCCAGATTTAACGCCTCAATAGCTTCCATATCCAGGTGGTTTGTAGGCTCATCCATGATCAACACATTGGTATCCATCATCATCAATTTCCCAAATAGCAGACGGTTTTTTTCACCACCTGAGCAGACCTTAACCTGTTTTTTGAAATCATCCGCAGAAAACAAGAGGCGTCCTAACGTGGCACGTACAATTTGGTCATCATGGGTGGGCTTGCGCCACTGACACATCCAGTCAAACAGATTGAGTTCACCAGAAAATTCTGCACTACTGTCTTGAGGGCAGTATCCTAATTTTGCATTTTCTGCCCATTGAATGTTGCCATTATTAGCAGTCAACTCATTCATCAAGCAGCGTAAAAAAGTAGTTTTACCAGCACCGTTTTCACCAATTACAGCCAGGCGAGTACCGGCATTCAATATCATATTACCGTTTTTGAACAGGATATCATTCTCAAAACCATGGGATAACTCCTCCAGAACTAAAGCCTGGCGGTGTAGCTTTTTTTCCTGTCTAAATCGGATGAAGGGGCTAGCTCGACTGGAAGGCTTGATGTCATCCAACTTGATTTTTTCAATTCGTTTGGCGCGTGAAGTAGCTTGTTTGGCTTTTGACGCATTAGCCGAAAAACGGCTGACAAATTGCTGAAGCTCAACGATCTGTGCTTTTTTCTTGGCATTTTCTGATTGCAGACGCTCTCTGGCCTGGGTAGACGCGGTCATGAAATCATCGTAGTTACCAGGATATAGCCGCAGCTCTCCATAGTCGATATCGGCCATATGGGTGCAGACCGCATTAAGAAAGTGCCGATCGTGGGAGATAATAATCATGGTGCTTTTTCGTTCGTTAAGCACCGATTCAAGCCAACGAATGGCGTTGATATCCAGGTTATTGGTCGGCTCATCGAGTAACAAAATATCAGGTTCTGAGAACAGCGCCTGAGCCAGCAAAACCCTTAGTTTCCACCCTGGAGCAACCTCGCTCATCGGGCCGTAATGCAACTCTTGAGCGATCCCTGCACCCAGCAATATCTCACCTGCACTGCTTTCAGCACTGTAGCCATCCATTTCGGCGAACTGAATCTCCAGCTCGGCTACTTTCATTCCGTCCTCTTCAGACATTTCCGGCAACGCATAGATGCGGTCCCGCTCCTGCTTTAACTCCCATAGCTGTGCATGCCCCATGATCACGGTGTCGATCACGCTGTACTGTTCAAAGGCAAACTGATCCTGGTGCAATCTCCCCAGGCGCTCATTAGGCGTGATGGAAATATTGCCGGAGGTTGGGGCCAGGCTGCCACCCAAAATCTTCATAAAAGTAGATTTTCCGCAGCCATTGGCTCCGATAAGACCATAGCGATAACCATCGCCAAATTTGGCTGAAATATTTTCAAACAAAGGCTTGGCGCCAAACTGCATGGTGATGTTTGCGGTAGAGATCAAGGGGATATTCCTGAACAAGTAAAACTGGGGGAGGGGTTTAGAGGGAGCGTACTATACGGACTTGTTGCAACAAGGTCGAGTTAAACTATAAAAAAAACCTTTTCGCAAGCAAAGAATCACACCGCTTGCGGGAGATAACCTATTTTAGTGAGCCGATGTTTATCCTGATTATTCTGCTTCGCGCAGGCGCTCCAGGCGCTCCTGCTCTTCGGCAAAGGCAGCCTTAATTTCCAGTAGTACCGCATCTACATCTGCATCTTGTGCATCTATCTCATAGTGGCCGGTTAGCTCAACTTCCGGGTGTAGATCACCGTTTTCATACAGCGCCCAGATCTCTTTGGCATAGTGGGTATCCAGCAAAAGCGGGGCATATTGACCATAGTAGGAGGTCATGTTATTCACATCCCGCTCCAGCATCAGTTTGGCATTATTATTGGCCGCGGCATCTACTGCTTGAGGCAGGTCGATAATCACTGGGCCATTTTCATCCACCAACACATTAAACTCTGACAGATCGCCATGTATCAAACCTACACAGAGCATGCGCATAACATATTGCATAATGACAGTGTGATCTTCCAATGCCTGTTCGGCAGACATAGACAGATCACCCAGCTGAGGTGCTACTTCGCCCTCTTCATTAGTGATCAACTCCATCAGTAAAACACCGTCAAGGCAGCCATAGGTTTGGGGAACACGTACCCCGGCATTGGCTACGCGATGGAGTGCATCCACTTCAGCATTCTGCCAGATTTTCTCCTGCTGTTTACGGCCAAACTTGGAACCTTTTCCCATTGCGCGGGCACGACGGCTATTGCGCACTTTACGCCCTTCCTGATATTGAGCCGCTTGTTTAAAGCTGCGCTTGGCAGCCTCTTTGTAGACCTTCGCACAACGCGTCTCAGAACCACAGCGCACAACATAAACATCGGCTTCCTTGCCACTCATCAGCCGGCGGATCACTTCATCCACCAAGCCGTCATCAACCAACGGTTGGATTCGTTTTGGGATTTTCATGGCGCCCTTTTACCCTATTTCAGTGCAGGATGCCAACCTTTAACCTAAAATCCTCGAGGTTATCACTCCTCTACAGGTTCCTGCCGATTGATTTCGGTGCGTTCAGCCTCTGCCATCAGCAACTCAATATCACTCTCCTGAGTGACACTAACCGGAAGTTTTTCCTTAACGGAAACGCCCATCTCAACGAATTTACCAACCTGCTTAGTCAGGCTGCCATTGCCGTCTTTAAGGGTGGCCCAACTCTCCTGATAAGTCTTATTTACCGTATTAATCTGACTTCCCAGCTTTTCCATTTTGCCGACAAACACCCGTAGCTTGTCATAGACCTTGGAGGCCTGCTCTGCCAGCTCTCGGGTATTGCTGTTTTGTTTATCGATGGACCACAGATGTGAAACAATATGCAGGCTGGAAAGCAGCGTATTGGGGGTAACGATCGCAATGCCCTTGCGATAGGCCTCCTGAAACAGGTTAGGTTCATGGTTAAAAGCAGCCAGATAAGCTGGCTCATTGCCCATAAACATAAATACATATTCAGGACTATTAATTCCTTTTAGCTTGGGGTAGTTTTTATCACTTAGCTCTTTAACATGGTTACGGATAGCCTCCACATGAGCTTTCATATGAAGCTGGCGTTTTTCCTCCGTTTGCGCTGCAATGGCTGACACATAGGCATTAAGTGACATTTTGCTATCAACAATGATCTGCTTGTCATTGGGCAGGTTGATAATAAAATCTGGGCGCTGACTCCTGCCCTCCTCAGTTTTATAGTTGGCCTCGCGCTGATATTCGCGCCCTTTGTGCAAACCTGACATCTCAAGTAATAGCTCAACCTGCACTTCACTCCAATTGCCCAGGGCTTTTTTATCACCCTTCAGCGCAGCGGCAAGATTACTCGCCTCATCACGCATTTTCAGCCCAACATCCAACACCTTTTTAATCTCTGAGTCCAGAGTGGCATGCCCCCTGATGGAATCGGCATGAACTTCGTTAACCCGTTTCTGAAAACCATCAATTTGTTCACGAAAGGGCTTCAGTAAGCTATGGATAGCTGAGCTGCTGGTTTCGGAAAAGGCTTTGCCCTTCTCTTCAAAAATTTTATTGGCCGTGTTTTCAAAGACCTTTTCCAGCAACTGTTTCTGCTTTTCAAAATTTTCCAGCTGTTTGGCATGCCCGGACTCACGCTCGTCAAGACAGGTTTTCAATTCAGTATGGTCGTTATTCAGTGCGGCATAACGCGCCTGAACTCCCTCACATTTCGTGAGTAAATCAAGCCGTAACTGTTTAGCATCATCAAGTTGTTGCCGCAACTCCCGTGATTTAACCTCATGCTCTATTGCCTGCTGTCCCAACTCAACATTGGTTTGCTGGCAGGTTTGCGCGCTCACTTGTGCCTGCTTTAGCTGCTGGTCCAGTTCCATTTTTCTGCTACTAACCAGCTCAAGCTGGGCTTGCAATCGTTCCTGACCCAGTTCAACCAGATGGAGTTTTTTAGTGGTTTCTGCGCTGGATTTTCCGAGTTCGGCAAGATGCTGTTCCAGCTGTAGATTATTAGTTTGCACCACAGCCAGCCTCTCCTGCACCCTGGCAACAGCTTTACGCCCCTGCATTACCGCGAACAAAAAGCCCACTGCTGCAGCAAACACGGTCATGATGACACTAACCCATAAATACTCTGTGGTCATCGACTCAATCCTTCTCGCCTCTAGGAAACTGTAAAACGGTTGCTATATGGAAACCGGGTTACCGGCATTTTCCACCGTATAAAAGCGAAGCGCAACCCACTCCCACTGAGCTTTTCAGGATAATAAAAAGCCGACCCTGAGGCCGGCTTTTTATATGGGGTTATCGCAGATACCCTGCTGTAGATTCAACCCCCAATATTAGAACTGATAACCGATTCGCAGCCCTATCTCATCGGCCCACTCAAAACTACTCATCATATCCTCCGAGCTGCCATCAAAGAAATTACCATAACCCTCAATTGTCCAGCTGCCATTAGGCTTGTAGCGCACTCCGGGCTGAATAAAATGACCACCCTCAATATCATAAAGTATCGCCAAATCAAAGCGCCACATCAGAGTCTTGGAGGGCTGCTGCAGTGCAAAGGCCACTGCATCGAAGTCACTGCGGCCGGTAGGCATTGTGGTCACCGTCGAGTTGTAGCCGCTCAGATGCCGACCAAACATATCACTCTCGCTCTTATGCAACCATTGCAGAACCATGTAGGTTGCCGGAAAGGCATCGGAAAAACGGTGATACTTTTCAACGACAAAAGCCGCTGCAAACTCATCCGCCTCAATCCCGTGTTGCGTCAAGGCGGGACTTGTAAAGCGTTTATCCGGCGTGTAGGTTGCTTCGAATCGCAGCATCAACTGGTCCAAAAATGAACCCTGATCAGCAGTGACCATATAGTTCATCCCGAAACCAAAAACAGTTTCCCAGGGATAGGTGCGTTTGATATGACCACGCATATTACCAAAAGCCCCTCCTACCTCGGGCGGAAGAAAAAACGCATCCAGAATCGTGCTTGTCGTCAGCTCATTATCGATGACAAAACCACCATTGGGATCCAGCACAAGACCAAGCGTATCGGCCAGACTAAGGGCCGGCCCTGGGCCGTCTGGGTCAGTTGCTGCCAGCCCAAACGCCGCTGGAAATGCCTTGAACGCCTCATCTACAAGACCGGTAGCATCCACATACATCCGGTTTCCATACTCGTGAAACTCCTGTGCACTAAAGGCACCCTGGCCACCCTGAAATGGTTCGAATGGCTGCGCGGCAAGCACAGGACCAAGCCCCGGTATACTGTTGGTAACCGCGTTACCGCCCATCGCTGTCCAACTTATGTAACCATCCGGGTTTCGCCGGTTGATCGCAAGAAGCTGCACATGAAGCTCATCGGTGAGCTGGCCCTTTAACCGCAGACCCACTGTCAGGTCACCACGCACATCATCAAACGCCTCGGTATGATGTAGTGAGAACTGGCCAGTAACGAGGTTATAGGGGGTGTTCTCAGCACTATAGATGGTGGGACTAAACAGTTGCACAATGCCATCGAGCTCCCAATTCTCTGCGAAACGCACACTGCCCCTTATCCCCGGTGCAGCGATCCGCTCATCGGCATACTCCTCCGAAGCCCAGTCCAGAAAGGAGTGGCGTCGCAGGTCCAGCCCGTTAGCAACATCGAGCACCCGGAAAAAGATCGACTCGCCCAGGGCGATCTGCTGGTTACCAATCCTCAACCAGAACGGTCCGTGGGAATAATCCAGATAAGCCGCAGGCAGGTCAATCATATAATTTTCATCGCAGATCTCAACAGCACTACCGCAATCTCCCCAGAAACCCGTCTCAAAATGGTTGGGGTCTTCATAATCTTTGTAGACATTATTATCGAAATAACCCCGCAACCTGACAAAAGCGGTCCAGTCATTGGACAGTTGAGCGTTCATATCAATTTCTATCCGGGTTGCCATCAGGTTCCAATCATTATCCTGAGTAAAATCCGAACGGATGCGGGTATCACCAAAAGTACTCGCCACGGGCTTGTCATTGTAAACAATACCGTGTTGATTAAAAGGGTTCTTCTTTCCTATATTGAAGGCCATCTCCTGACGGATCAAACCCGAAAACGAAACACTGCTATCTGCAAGCACCAGTAACGGTGCTGATGACAGCACCATTCCAGCCACAGCCCCTCCAATCCACTTCACTCTATTTTGTAGTGTTATCATGAATTCCTCCAGTCGTTTTTAAAATCGATCAGATATCTCTTACTCCTGCGCTAATCGAATCTTTTCTTCTGAATACTACTCTCTACACTCCTGCTCCTGC
>CAYYRK010000056.1:0-14482 GCA_964473915.1 uncultured Pseudomonadales bacterium | reverse complement strand
ATCGTAGCGAGGAAACGCCGACTTGAGGCAGATTTGGATTTTCGCAGTAGGTTAACGCTAAGTCAGACAGACTCTTAGTGCCGCCAGAACATGGGTGTAAAGATCACGATCAGAGTAAACACTTCTAGCCTGCCCAGCAACATAGACAGGCAGAGAATCCATTTTGCCGGATCGTTAAGATTGCCATAATGTACAGCAACCTCACCCAGTCCAGGCCCAAGATTATTCAGTGTTGCGCCAACTGCTGACCAGGCGGTCACCTGGTCGATTCCTGTGGCAAGCAGCCCCATCATCATAAAAACAAACACCAGCATATAGATGGCAAAGAAACCCCATACCGCTTCAATCACCCGATTCGGAATAGGATTATTGCCCACCTTAATGGCGAAGACTCCGTTGGGGTGAATCAGGCGCTTTATCTCTCTAAGACCCTGTTTGTAGAGCAATAGTACTCTGATAACTTTCATTCCTCCGCCAGTAGAGCCAGCGCAACCTCCGAGAAATGCAGAGACAAACAGTAAAAAGGGTAAAAGGCCGGGCCAGTGGGCAAAGTCGGCCGTAGCAAAACCGGTAGTGGTAGCTACTGAAACGACCTCAAAAATCCCGGTCCGCAGCGCTTCAAATGGCGGGTAGGTATTGCTGTAGATAAGGACAACGCTGGTGACTATAAAACCACCACCCAATATGGTTAGATAAAGCCTAAACTCGGGATCCGCCAGGTAATGTACGATTTGGCGATTACGCCAGGCGATAAAATGTAGTCCAAAGTTCGCACCTGAGAGCACCATGAAAATAATGGCAACGGTTTCGATCAGGGCGCTATCGAAAAACCCGAAACTGGTATCGTGAGTTGAAAAACCCCCTATAGCCACCGTCGAAAAACTGTGGCATAACGCATCAAACAGAGGCATTCCAGCTGCCCAATAGGCCAGGAAGCAGGCCAGTGTCAGGCCCGCATAAATATACCAAAGTGCCTTTGCCGTTTCGGTGATTCGAGGCGTCAATTTGGTATCTTTGACTGGCCCAGGGGTTTCTGCTCGATACAGCTGCATACCGCCAATCCCCAACATGGGCAGGATGGCAACGGCAAGCACAATAATTCCCATGCCACCCAACCATTGAAGTTGTTGCCGATAAAAGAGAACTGATTTTGGTAGATTATCCAGACCGGTAATGACTGTCGCCCCGGTCGTAGTTAAACCAGATATGGACTCGAAAATGGCATCCACCACCGATAAATTCAGTGCTGGGGTCAGGTAGAGGGGGAGCGCCCCAAAAACCCCCAGCACAATCCAGAACATGGAGGTTACTATAAATCCATCTCGGGTTCGCAGCTCCTGTTTGTGATTACGAAATGGGTACCAGCTGACAAACCCGGTAGTTATAGTGATTAAAAAACCAATGAAAAAAACTTGCAGAGTTGATTCTGAGTAGAGCAGAGCAATCCCCATTGGGGTTAGCATCGCCAGGCTGAATAACATCAGCAGTACGCCGAGAATTTTGAATGCAAGGGTAAAGTGCATGATTTGTTAGTGTAGCCCCAACTTTAGAAAAAACTCAGGTCAACTTGAAACAAGCGCTCGACATCTTGAATCATACCCTTGTCAGGTAAAAAAAGAATGACATGGTCATCGGTATGAATGACCACATTACTGCGAGCAATCAATACCTCCTTGTCTCGCACCACGGCACCGATCACTGTACCCGTTGGAAGGTCAATTTCATCAAGCGTACGTCCTACAACTCTGGATGATTTATTATCCCCACGGGCAATAATTTCTATCGCTTCAGCAGCGCCTCGGCGTAGCGAATGAACCTGGGCTATATCTCCGCGCCTGACATGGCGCAGCAGGCGGCTTACAGTGATCTGTTGCGGTGAAATGGTGATATCGATATCACCGCCCTGCACCAGATCGATATAAGCAGGATTGTTTATCAGCGTCATTACTTTGCCTGAGCCCAGATTTTTTGCCAGTATAGATGACATGATATTGATCTCATCATTATTGGTCAGGGCACAAAAGACATCGGCTGAATCAATATTTTCATCCAGCAACAACTCCCGATTTGACGCATCACCCTGGATAACGATGGCTTTATTTAATTGCTCAGAAAGCATCTGGCAACGCTTCGGATCTCGCTCAATAATCTTAACCCTGTAGTCGTTTTCCAGGACTGCAGCCAATCGCTCTCCTATGTTGCCACCACCAACGATAACCACATTGCGATAGCTTTTTTCGATGCGTCGCATCTCGCTCATAACCGCACGAATATCGTTTTTTGCGGCAATAAAAAACACCTCGTCATCGACTTCAATGGCGGTCGTCCCCAAGGGGATGATCGCCCGGTCTTTTCGGTAAATAGCCGCAACCCGGGTGTCTACAGAGGGAATATGATCACGCAGGGTGCGAATTTCATAGCCGACCAGAGGGCCACCGTAGAAGGCTCTCATGCCAACAAGTTGAACCTTATCATCCGCGAAATTCAGCACCTGCAATGCGCCGGGATAAGTGATTAGTCGGCTGATATAATTAGTAACCTCCTGGTGGGGGCTGATGATTTCATCAATGGGGATCGCTTTGCGATTAAACAGTTTATGCTTTGCTAAATAACTGGGAGCCCTGACCCGGCTAATTTTGTGGGGAGTTTTAAACAGCGTATAAGCTATCTGGCAGGCTACCATATTGGCTTCATCACTGCTGGTCAGGGCGATCAGCATATCGGCATCTTCTGCGCCCGCCCGCTGTAGCACATCAGGATAAGAGGCTTGCCCCTGTACTGTCCTGATATCAAGTCGATCTTTAAGCTCATTCAGCTTTTCCAGGTCACAATCGACCACGGTAATGTCATTGGCTTCACTGGCCAGAGTTTCGGCAACTGTTGTACCAACCTGGCCGGCACCAAGGATTATGATTTTCATCGATGCGTTTGCCTGGATCCCTTGATTAAACGAGCATAGAAAAAACCGTCTGTACCCTCTACTTCAGGCAGCAGATATCTACCATAAGTAGTGCCTATTCCCCAATCAGCTTCGATAATCAGAGAGCTGGCCGTGGGTTCTTGCTGTAGAAAACGTTCAATCACTCCGTCGTTCTCCATGGGTAATATTGAACAGGTCGCATAAAGGAGCAGCCCCCCCTCCCTCAATAAAGGCCACAGCGCGCTTAGGATCTGTAGCTGCTGAGAAGCAAGCTTATCAATATCGGTCGGCCTGCGCAGCAATTTTATATCTGGATGTCGGCGTACCACGCCGCTCCCGGAACAGGGTGCATCGATGAGAATACGATCAAAGGGCTTGCCATCCCACCAGGCATCGGTCTCTTTCGCATCGCCAGCCAACACCTGAGCATCGAGCGTCAATCTTTGCAGATTCTCTTTAATACGCTCCAGGCGCTGTTCATTTTTGTCCAGAGCCACCAGCTCAGTCAAGCCGGGTTCAGATTCGAGAATATGGCAAGTTTTGCCGCCAGGGGCAGCACAGGAATCCAGGACTCGCTGACCCTTTTCAAGATGCAGCAGGGGCGCTGCCAGCTGTGCCGCTTCATCCTGCACGCTGATCAGTCCAGATGCAAAACCTGGTAATAATCCAACCGACGTGGGGGCTTTTAAGCGCAGACCAAAACGGGAAAAATCACACGCCTGCACGCTGATCTTTTCTTTTTCCAGATTATGCAGATACTGCTGCCTTGATAATTTTTGCTGATTGACTCGCAAACACATAGGGGCGCGCTCGTTATTAGCCTTACAAATCATCTGCCACTGATCAGGCCAGGCTTGCTGCAGCATCTTTAGCAACCATGGTGGATGAGCATAAAGATAATCTGGTTGCCGGGAGAGTTCTTGTTCCAGCATTGGCTGCTCACGCTGAAAGCGCCTTAATAGTGCATTGATCAGGGCGCGGGCCCACTGCTTGTTAAGAGGTTTACAAAGCTGCACGGTTTCATTAACCGCCGCGTGGGGCGGGATACGCATAAACAAAAGTTGATAAAGCCCCAGGATAATTAGCAGCTGAACATCCAGATCCTTTTGTTTTAAGGGGTGTTTCAACAGTTTGGTACTGATCGCTTGCAGGCGCCAATACCAGCGGCAAACCCCGAAACAGAGCTCATGAAGCAGGGCCTGGTCACTTTGCGAAACTTTGCCACCGCTCGCCTCCAGGGCCTGATCCAGCGATTGGCCCTTGGCTACCACCGAGAGCAGGGTTTGCAGCGCGAGCAGGCGAGTATTCATGAATACGTTTTATTGAATTGAGCGCCGGGCTGAAACAAAGCCTGTTTGGCATTGAGCACCTCGGCGACAGATAGAGCTCGAGCGCCAGGAAGCTGGATGCTTTCCAGGCGCAACACCCCTTCCCCACAGGCGACATCAAGGCCCTGCGCTGTGCTGGTGAGAATGGTGCCGGGGGTGGCTGCATGTTGAATGCTTTGCAGCGCATGGGCCATCCAGACTCTTACTCGAATACCCTGGAGGTCAGTGTAAGCCACAGGCCAGCTATTAAACGCCCTTACCTGCTGCTCGATCTGTAACGCCGTTCGTTGCCAGTTAATGGTCGCATCAGACTTTTTAAGTTTTGTAGCATAAGTTGTCAGGTCATTGTTTTGTGGCTGCGCCATGGATTGATACTGGGGTAGTTGCTCCAACACCTGGTTTATTGCTGTCGCACCCATCTTCGCCAGATGATCATGAAGGCTGCTGCCCGTGTCGCTAGTAGAGATTGGACATCGACAGAGTTGCAGCATAGCACCGGTATCCAACCCTGCATCCATCTGCATAATGGTAATGCCGGTTTCATGGTCGCCAGCCAAAATGGCGTGCTGAATGGGCGCCGCGCCACGCCAGCGCGGTAGCAGCGAGGCATGTATGTTGACACAGCCATAGCGGGGCGCGCTCAGCACAGCTTCGGGTAGTATCAGACCGTAAGCTGCAACCACCATCACGTCGGCCTTCAGATCTGCCAGTGTGGCCTGCTGTTGTGTATCTTTGAGTGTGGAGGGCTGATATACCGGAATTTTATGCTCCAGTGCCAAAACTTTTACCGGACTGGGCGTTAATTTTCTTCCGCGCCCCGCAGGTCGATCCGGTTGAGTGTAGACACCGACTATTTGGTGTGGGCCATTCAATAGTGCCTGAAGTGCTACGGCGGCAAATTCCGGGGTACCAGCAAAAATAATACGTAGCGCAACCGCTTTATCGGATGTTTGTCTCATGACCAGGCTTGTCCTGTTAGGGAGGTGCTCATGTTAGAGTAGTTGGCGTTGTTGCTTTTCCAGCTTCTTGCGAATCCGGTTTCTTTTTAAAGGGGTCAGGTAATCAACAAACAGTTTACCATTGAGGTGGTCAATCTCATGCTGAATACAAACCGCTAACAGCTCATCGGCTTCAATTCGCTGAGTGTTACCATCCAGATCAAGCGCACGAATAATAACTTGATCCGGGCGTTTGACCAGCTCAAAAAAACCGGGCACAGACAGGCAGCCCTCCTCCGTATAAGTTATATTATCGCCAACAACCTCAACCTCAGGATTAATAAAAATACGTGGTTGATCCTTCTCTTCTGACAGATCCATGACCACAAGTCGTTGCTGTATATCGACCTGTGTTGCGGCAAGCCCAATTCCTGGGGCTGCGTACATGGTTTCCAGCATATCTGCAGCCAACTTTTTAACGTTGGCATCGATTTCCTTGATGGGACGTGCCTTTTTTCGCAGCCGGGGATCGGGGAATTTCAGAATATTGAGTAGTGCCATAACTTAAAAAGATCGCTCATAAGAGACCACATGATTGCAAAATTGCCGTCCCTTATACAAAATAGTGTCCGGAAAAGGCTGTGATTTTGCCTTCAGCGTGATTAAAAAGCCAGTTTTAACAGGCATACTTGTAAAATTGTTCTATTATATTATTTAAATATTTGGTATTTAACTGCCCGATTGTTAAGGACGCGTACCATGAGGAAAACGCTAATTGGATTTTTGTGCTGCCTGCTTGTGTCAGCTCATGTGGCTTCAAACCAGCATGAAGATACAGGCTTGCTGAGACAGGGCCATCCCGATAAATATACTGTAACCCGGGGTGATACGCTCTGGGACATCTCAGAGACTTTTTTAAATACACCCTGGCTATGGCCGGAGATATGGCACGTTAACCCACAGATCCAGAACCCCCACCTTATCTTCCCAGGCGATATGATCAGCTTGGTATATATTGACGGTAAGCCAAGATTGACACTGAAACGTGGGCCCGGCAGCCGTACTGTAAAATTAACGCCTACCAAACGTTACGAGCCTATTGATTCGGTGATACCCGCAATTCCATTAGGGGCAATTGATGCTTTTTTAACCCGTAGTCGGGTGGTCACAGCCGATGAGATGAGCAGTGCGCCCTATGTGGTCTCCGGTCATGAGGGTCGTATTATTGCTGGTGGCGGTGATAGTTTTTACGCACGCGACATGGAACAACAACTAAAACTCTACAGTACCTATGGTATATTCCGCTCCGGGAATATTTACGTTGATCCTGATACCGGTGAAAACCTGGGCCTGGAAGCTCTGGAAATTGGTATGGCTAAAGTGGTTGAAACAAGCGGGGATATAGCCACTATGGCCCTGAATTCCTCCAATGAGGAGGTGCGCCTTCAGGATCGCCTGCTACCCACCAAGGATGAGAAACTGATTCCCACATTTTTCCCAAGCTCTCCAGAGCTTGATTCAAACGGCAAAATTATTGCGGTGCTGCACGGTGTTAGTCAGGTGGGGCAATACGATGTAGTGGCCATTAACCGCGGTGAGCGGGACCGAGTTGCAATCGGTAACGTGATGGCTATCTACCACAATGCCGGAACGGTAAAGGATCGCATCCGCAATGAAGTGATTGCGCTGCCGCTGGAACGGGCGGGCATGCTGATGGTATTTAAAGTCTTTGAAAAAATGAGCTACGCGCTGGTATTAAAGGCTCAACGCCCTCTGGCTGTATACGACGAAGTACGGAACCCTTAAGGATCTGACCCACACGGGCATCTCATAACTGCAACCTATGGTGCGATCAAGGATGATCTATGCCGCTATTAACTGAAGAAAATAGCCCTGAATACTGGCTGGCACTGCTGTATGTGCCAGGGCTCTCCCTGAAGCGAAAGCATCATCTACTGCAACAGCTGGGCTCCCCCAAAAGGGTACTGGATACAGCTGTGAAAGCAGCATCTCAACTTCTGATACGTAAAAAAGCGCAAGATGCCATCTGCTGTTGGCACAGAGCCGGAGAAAAAAGCACCATAGGGCAGCAGGTTGATGCTACGCTTGAGTGGGCCAACCGGCCCGGAAATTATCTGCTGACACTGGATGATGCGCGCTACCCTGAACGACTTGCTACGATCGCACAACCGCCGCTGGTGCTCTTTGTCATAGGTAATCCTCAGGTTCTGACTATGCCCCAGATCGCGATGGTCGGCAGTCGTAATGCCAGTGCAGCAGGGCTGGATACGGCACGTTTGCTGGCACGGGAGCTGGCAACAGCAGGGCTGGTTGTTACCAGTGGCCTTGCACGGGGGATTGATGGTTGTGCCCATCAAGGTGCACTGGAAGCATCTGCCCCAACGATTGCAGTAATGGCCACCGGTGCTGACCGTGTTTATCCTCGCCAGCATCGCGAGCTTGCTCAACGCATCTTATCAAAGGGGGCGTTGATTACAGAGTTTCCTTTGGGCACCAGCCCTCGGCCGGAGCTATTTCCACAGCGTAATCGCATCATCAGCGGTTTGAGTCTGGGTGTTCTGGTTGTGGAAGCTGCTGTTCGCAGCGGCTCACTCATCAGCGCCCGCTTTGCGCTAGAACAGGGTCGCGAGGTATTCGCTGTACCTGGGTCGATCCATAATCCGCGTTCACGCGGCTGTCATACCCTGTTACGTGACGGAGCCAAGCTGGTAGAAACCATCGATGACGTGCTGGAGGAGTTGACCGGCATCTTCACACCTGCCCCAGAGAATCCCTTAGCCACAGCTGAAAAACACACTGATAATATTCAGATGCAAAGCATCGAACGTCAGGTGCTGGCACTGGTAGATTATCACACCACAGCGATGGATTATCTGGTTGAGGCGTCTCAAATACCCATTGAGGAGCTTAGCGCAATTTTGATGCAGCTAGAGATTAAGTCATTGATTCGCAGTGTCGCGGGTGGCTTTGTGCGCAGTATAGAACCAAAGAGTAGTTGAGTGATTGCAGCAGCCATTACCCAGGCTCTTGATCATCCTGGTAGGTTGGAGTAAGGTTCTGCCTCTTTCATTCAGGCTAGGCCGTTAGGGGAAATTTAGTATGTCACAGTCATTTGTTGCTATTTTGATGGGATCTGACTCGGATCTGCCGGTAATGCGCTCTGCAATGGATGTTCTTAAAACGTTACAAATTGAGTTCGAAGTTAAGATCACCTCTGCCCACCGGACACCTGCCAATACGCATACCTATGTTCAGGACGCTGATAAACGAGGCTGTGGTGTATTTATCGCCGCAGCTGGCATGGCGGCACATCTTGCTGGTACAGTAGCTGCACTGACACTCAAACCGGTGATAGGCGTACCCATTGAGTCTGGCGGGCTGGGGGGGCTTGATGCACTCCTGTCCACGGTTCAGATGCCAGGCGGCATTCCAGTTGCCACGGTAGCCGTTGGCAAAGCTGGGGCAAAAAATTCAGCTTATCTGGCCGCCCAAATTCTGGGGCTTACCGATTCTGCGCTGGCAGCGCGCCTAAAGGATGAACGTCAAGCTAATGCGCAAGCGGTAATAGAAAAGGACGCTCGTCTTCAAGACCAGCTGAAAAGCTGAATATCCGGGTTAAATTGCTCCGAGTACCAACATGTCAAGTCAATGGCAGATAAGCGTTGCAGCGCAGCATCTTGCGTTGGGTCATGTGATCGCATATCCCACGGAAGCCGTTTGGGGTCTAGGCTGTGACCCGATAAATCGGGATGCGGTATTAAAACTTTTGCATCTCAAAAACCGCTCAGTGAACAAGGGGCTGATCTTGGTGGCGGCAGATATCAGCCAGTTTTCAGATTATCTTGAAGGGCTTGATCTTAAAAACAGGCAGCAGCTAGAGGCCAGCTGGCCGGGCTTTCATACCTGGCTGGTCCCCCACAGAGGCTTGGTGCCAGAGTGGATCAGCGGTACTCATTCAACAGTGGCTCTTAGGGTCAGTGCTCATCCATTGGTTCAGGCGTTATGCCGAACCTTTGCCGGGCCCATCGTTTCAACATCGGCCAATATTACAGGCAAACCAGCAGCGATCAGTCGATTAAAACTGCGTAAGTATTTCACAAACAAACTGGATTATATTGTGCCAGGCAGGCTCGGCGGGGAGGTTTCTGTTTCCCGAGTTACTGAGCTGGAAACTGGCAAGCATCGGCGTGTTTGATAAGCAATTGTAATAGGGCGTCGCAGTAGGTAACCTGTTTCAATACCGGTAACAGATCCACTTCATAGCTGTTTCCCAAGGAGGTCTGCGTGAGCAATCCTGATATTCATCTGGTTAAAAAATATCTTCTGGATCTACAGGATCGCATCTGCCAAGCCTTGGAGCGGGAGGATGGTCAGCAACTTTTTAGTGAAGAAAGCTGGCATCACGGCAAAGGTGGCGGCGGGCGCAGCCGGGTTATGGAAAATGGCGCTGTAATAGAAAAGGGGGGGGTTAACTTCTCTCATGTTCGAGGTGAACATCTGCCCCCCTCCGCAACAGCTGCAAGACCCGAGCTTGCCGGATGCAGGTTTGAGGCGATGGGCGTGTCGCTGGTGATCCATCCACTAAACCCCTATGTTCCCACTTCACACGCCAACTTTCGGTTTTTCCGGGCAGAACAGACCGATGCTGATCCGATTTGGTGGTTTGGTGGCGGTATGGATTTGACTCCCTACTATGGTTTTGAGGAGGATTGCCTGCATTGGCATAGCACCATTAAGGCAGCCTGCGACCCTTTTGGTACAGAGCTTTATCCTCGCTATGCAAAATGGTGCGATGACTATTTTTATCTTAAACATCGCAACGAACCCCGGGGTATTGGCGGGATTTTTTTTGATGACCTGAACCAACTGAATCGTGGTGGATTTGACCAATGTCTGGCTTTTGTCCAGGCAGTGGCAGACACCTTTATCCCGGCATACCTGCCGATTGTTACCCGGCGCAAAAACACCAGTTGGGGTCAACACCAACGTGACTTTCAGTGCTACCGGCGCGGCCGCTATGTGGAGTTTAATCTGATTTATGACAGGGGCACCCTGTTTGGCCTGCAAAGTGGTGGTCGCACCGAATCAATTTTGGTCTCCCTGCCGCCTGTCGCGCACTGGAACTACAACTGGCAGCCAGAGCCGGGAACCGATGAGGCCGCCCTGTATGAGCAGTTTTTAATTTCGAAAAAATGGATCATCCAATGACAGACCGTTACGCCGTTACCGGCAACCCTGTAGATCATAGTAAATCACCACAAATTCATGCCGCCTTTGCCAGACAAACAGGCGAGGATCTGAGTTACACAAAACTACTACTGCCGGTAGATGGTTTCAAAAAAGGTGCTGAGGATTTTTTTGCCCAGGGTGGCAAGGGACTCAACGTCACCGTGCCCTTCAAACTTCAGGCCTGGCAACTGTCAGCGCTACGCAGTCAGCGCGCCGAACGAGCTGGAGCGGTCAACACCCTGCTGCAGAATAGAGACGGCAAAATAGTTGGGGATACCACAGATGGCACGGGGCTACTGCGAGACCTATGCAACAACCATAAGATTCAAATAGAAAATAAGTCCCTGCTTATTCTGGGTGCTGGTGGTGCTGTACGTGGTGTATTGTCTGAACTGTTAGAAAAAAATCCACGTCAAATAATTATAGCTAACCGTACGGTAGAAAAAGCCAAGCTGCTGGCTGAGCAGTTTTCTGATATTGGCTGTCTATATGGTTGTGGGTTTGATGAGCTTGCAGGGCAGCAAAATGACTTGATTATCAATGGCACCTCAGCCAGCCTGCAGGGCGAGCTGCCGGCTCTTCCTGAGGGCCTGATCCACAGAAAAAGTGTCTGCTATGACATGATGTACGGTGCACACGAAACGGTGTTTAACCGTTGGGCGAGGGAGAGAGGTGCCGCTATCACTTTGGATGGGCTGGGGATGCTGGTGGAACAGGCTGCTGAATCATTCTTCATCTGGCGAGGGGTGCACCCACAGACTACCCCCGTTATTGAGCAGCTCAGGAGTGAATTGACATGAACGTAATGATCGACCTTTGTATTATCCCGCTGGGTGTGGGTGTCTCTGTCTCAGGATATGTGGCGGCCTGCGAGCAAATCATTCAGGAAGCTGGACTAGAACATCAACTACATGCTTATGGTACTAACATTGAAGGTGACTGGGACGAGGTTTTTTCAGTGGTAAAACAGTGCCACGAAAAGATCCATGCGATGGGTGCGCCACGCATCTCTACCCATATCAAAGTGGGTACCCGTACGGATCGCCTTCAAACGATGCAGGACAAAATTGATAGCGTGCGAAACAAGCTGGGAACGGTGTAGCCAGAGGCGCCATTAGCGATAACCGGCAGCCTGTAGAGAGAACAGGTGGGCATAATGCCCTCCTGATTTAACCAGCTCGTCGTGGCTTCCCCGCTCTATGATTCGGCCGCCCTGAATGACCAAAACCAGATCAGCCATCCTTACGGTTGAGAATCTGTGGGAGATCAGGATAGCCATCTTGCTGGCGGTATGTGTGCGGAAATGTTCAAAAATAGCCGCTTCGGCAGCGGCGTCCATGGCGGCTGTTGGCTCATCCATGACCAGGATATCCGCTTGGCTGCGCATAAAGGCACGAGACAGTGCTATTTTTTGCCACTGGCCGCCGGAGAGCTCCTGCCCTCCCTTGAACCAGCGTCCAAGCTGAGTATGGTAATTGTCGCGCATATGCTCAATAAAAGGCGCTGCCATCCCCTTTTTAGCTGCTTTTTTCCAGCACTGTTCATCAGCAAAGTGATCAACATCACCGACGCCGATATTTTCACCGACCAGAAGCTGATAGCGGGCAAAATCCTGGAAGATAACCCCTATCCGTCGACGTAGTACTGCTATTTCCCAGTCATTGATATCCAGACCGTCCAGCAAAATTCGCCCCTGTTGGGGTCGATAAAGCCGTGTTAGGAGTTTAATTAATGTGGTTTTTCCTGAGCCGTTCTCACCCACCAGCGCCAAGCTTTTTCCGGGACAAAGATGTAGAGTGATCTCCTGTAGTGCGGGGTCTGTTGCTCCGGGATAAGTAAAACTGACCTGTTCAAAACGGATGCCATCACCTGGATGGGAACCCACAGTGGCAAGGCCATCGACCTCCCCAGTGTCCTGTTCCAGGTATTCGTATAGGTTGGAAAGATAGAGATTGTCCTCATACATTCCACTGATAGCCGAAAGGCTTGCTGAAACAGCGGCTTGCCCCTGTTTGAATACCAATAGATACATGGTCATCTGCCCGAGGGTGATCTGCCCAGAGACTGTGGCCATTACGATCCATCCATAGGCACCATAGAAGGCAGCAGTCCCCAGCAGTCCGAGCAGAAATCCCCACAGATCTCTTCTGATGCTTAGCTCTTTATCAGCCGCATACAGCTTGTGAAATATCTCTTTGTAGCGTTGCAGGAAAAGCGGGCCTAGCTGGAACAGCTTGACCTCCTTGACGCTGTCCTCACGGGCAAGTACGGTCTCAAGGTACATCTGCATACGGGTTTCTGGCGAACGGCGGCGAAACAACCGAAATGCATCATTTGAGAACTTAGCTTCGGCAACAAATACCGGTAGCGCACCCACAACCAGTACTGCCAGGGCCCAGGGCGAGAAACTGATCAGAAGAAAGCCGTAACTAAACAGTGAAATGCCATTCTGAAGTAGTTTAAAGGTTCGATTTACCAGGCTTAGCGGTCGGCTGGAGGCTTCTCTGCGTGCTCGGGTCAGCTTGTCATAAAACTCAGAATCTTCAAACTGGGCTAACTGTAACCGCTGAGCCTTTTCTAAAATAAGTACATTGACGGTCTGTCCCAGCAGTGCACGCAGCAAAGACTGGATCAGGGAGATACCCCTTTGCGCTGCGCTGAGCAGGGCGATAATTCCAGCCTCCAACACGATTAGCAGCATAATAGTTTGGGTGTCGGCTTCACCCTGTTTTTGATACATGAGAATTGCGGCGAGTACCGCGTCAACAATCAGCTGGCCCACCCAGGCTACTGTGGCGGGCAATAAGCCTGCCACCAGCGTCAGAAAGCCCATCACCAGCGTCATGGGCCTGGAGGTGGACCAGACGAGCTCAATGGCACGTCGGCTGTAGCGGAATACGCCTATGAAACGGCGAAATTGGCTGTCACTGCCTGTCCATTCCTGATGGTGTGCCAAGGGCTTCCCTATGCTGTAACTGCTATTAGTATCCGTTGATTGTAGCCACTACCGTCGTTGCGCTACGCATTAAAACCAAATTTGGCCAGGTTCTTCGATTATTTTTTAATTTGGCGGGCAGTTGCTCAAAAAATCAAACTTTTCACTCAAACCGTTCCTTCCCTCATTATAATCATCTGCGTTCAGTAGCCTCTTAGCGCAAGCCCGCGTTAATACTCGCCAGGAAACGGCTTCCTGGGCAGAGTTCCAGCTCAGTCAACTCACTAAGAGGCTTGGCAGCAGTATCCAGTGTATGGTGCAGATCCTCTGAATTACAGTCCATATAGAGTAGTCCCGTAAGGATTCTACCCTTTTTCTTGTGCTGATGGAGAGCCTCCATTGCACAGTGTCGGCTTTGAATATCAAAATCAATCTCTGTTTTATGCAGACGAATAGTGGAACCATCATGCATGCACACCTCCTGGGTCGTACCCTCCCTGTAACTGGTCAGAATCTCCTCTCTCATGGGAACAAAATCGATCGGAATACTGGCAACGTGCTGACGCACATAGGCAAAGCTCTTGGTCGACTCTTCATGATTATTGAAGGTAACGCAGGGCGAAATAATATCAAGGAAAGCCAGACCTCGGTGAGATATGGCAGCTTTCAGTAACGGAATCAATTGTTTTTTATCACCAGCAAAGGCACGCGCAACGAAAGTCGCGCCATTCTGCAGAGCCATGCTAACAAGATCGATGGGTTCAAAGGGGTTGATATCACCCAGTCTGTTAGATGATCCGGAATCTATCGTTGCAGAATCTTGCCCCTTTGTCAGGCCGTAACACCCGTTATCCTCAACAATATAGACCATATTCAGGTTGCGACGCACCAGATGAACAAACTGCCCTAGCCCGATGGATGCTGTGTCACCGTCACCTGAGACTCCCAGGTAGATGAGATCTCGATTGGCCAAATTGGCACCAGTGGCAACGGCGGGCATACGACCATGTACTGCATTAAAGCCATGCGATCTGCCCAGAAAATAGGCCGGAGTTTTGGATGAACAGCCGATGCCGGAAAGTTTAGCCAGCCTGTGTGGTTCAATTGCCAA
>CAYYRK010000055.1:5560-14626 GCA_964473915.1 uncultured Pseudomonadales bacterium | reverse complement strand
GCGCTGCCAGTGCCGCTGCGGCGTTGCTTTGATTACCTGCCACCGGCAGGCACAAAATCAGAGCAGCTTCAGCCTGGAGTTCGGGTAGAGGTTCCCTTCGGGAACCGTCGGCTGATCGGAGTACTGGTCGAGGCAACTAACTCGAGCAATCTTTCCGTCAATAAGCTTAAATCAGCGCTAAAAATAATCGACAGCACCCCAGTCTTTACCAAGGAGATTATGGCGCTGGCCCACTGGTGTGCAAGCTATTACCAGCATCCGTTGGGAGAGGTTATGGCTACGGTGCTGCCTGCAGCCCTGAGAAGCGGTAGCCAGGTGGATCCTAAATCAGAGCTCTTCTATCGGCTGTCCCAGGAGGGTTTATTGGCAGATAGCGAGTCATTGAGGCGTGCGCCAAGGCAGTCTGAGCTGGTAGAGCTGATCAGGAGGCATCCGGAAGGTGTGAGCCAGCACAGCCTTAAAGTGTTGGGTCTTAAAGGCTCTGCGCTTAACAGCCTGATAGATAAGGGCCTGGTCGTGTCCAGGAGGGTCGAAGCAAAGTTGCGTCCGCATGAAGGTAGTGCTCTTGCAGAACTTCCTCTTACCCTGAATCAGGGGCAACATCTAACTGTATCAGAGGTTATCGCATCGCTTGGCAAGTTCAGCACCTTCCTTCTGGAGGGTATTACCGGCAGTGGTAAAACAGAAGTTTATCTGCACATTATTGAAGCGGTGCTTAAGAGAGGTCTTTCCGCATTGATCCTGGTTCCGGAAATTGGTTTGACGCCGCAGACGGTCGCTCGATTCAAGCACCGCTTTAATTTCCCTGTGTCGGTGCTGCATTCAGGGCGCTCTGCTGGCGAACGGTTGCATGATTGGCGCTCTGCCATGAAGGGTGATGCCCGTATTATTATTGGAACACGCTCGGCCATTTTTACTCCGATCAAAGATCTGGGTATTATCATCGTTGACGAGGAGCATGATCTTTCCTACAAGCAGCAAGATGGTCTTCGTTACTCCGCTCGCGATACGTCGATTATGAGAGCTAGCCGCGCCAATATCCCCGTACTTTTAGCCAGCGCCACACCCTCTCTGGAAAGTCTGCATAATGTTGAACGCTCCAAATATCAGTTGTTGCAGCTATCAGAACGTGCTGGGAACGCCTCTCCGCCGTTTATCGCGTTACTGGATATTCGTAACCATCTTCTGCAGGACGGCTTGGCCCCTCAATCCATTGATGCTATACGGAAAACACTTGCTGCAGGAGAGCAGGTGTTGGTTTTCATTAACAGAAGAGGCTTTGCCCCGGCACTGATATGTCACGCCTGCGGTTGGATTGCTGCTTGTGATCGCTGTAATAAGCCTTTTACGTTGCACCTGAATCCCCCTGTTATTCATTGCCATCATTGTGATTCACGACGACCGCAGCCAACGCAGTGCCCTCGCTGTCACTCTAGCGGAATGAAACCTGTTGGTACTGGTACAGAGCGTGCTGAAGAGGGATTGACGAGACTGTTTCCTGATACCCGCGTACACAGAATTGACAGGGACAGCACTCGAAGTAAAACGGCCCTGCGGGACCTTCTTGCCAAAATCAGACAGGGTGCCCCGGAGATTCTGGTGGGTACTCAAATGCTCTCCAAAGGACACCATTTCCCACTGGTTACGCTGGTTGTCATACTTGAAGTTGACTCAGGTTTCTTTAGTGCAGATTTCAGGGCCGTCGAAAGAACAGGTCAGATGATTATTCAGGTCGCCGGGCGTGCTGGTCGAGCAGAGAAGCCTGGTAAGGTATTAATTCAAACTCATCAACCGGATCACCCTCAGTTAATCACCCTGGTTAACCAGGGCTATGCTTATTTTGCGCGACAACTGCTTGAAGAAAGACGAGAGGCAGAACTGCCTCCCTGGCAAAGTGCTGTTATTATTCGTGCCGAGTCTGTTCATGAACGTGACCCCTATGTTTTTTTACATCAGGTACGTGACCTCATTGCGGAAATTGTTGATATAATCGGTGGGCAGGGTGGTCTGAAAATAGACGTAATGGGGCCGTTTTCACCTGCAATGTCAAAAAGGGCTGGTCGTTACCGAGCCCAGCTGGTATTGCAAAGCAGCTCAAGAGCGCATCTGCGCTGTGTGCTTGAGCCGCTTTGTCAGCAGTTGGAGGTTATTACCTGCGCACGAAAAGTACGCTGGTCAATCGATGTCGATCCACAAGATTCAATGTGAAAGCTGGCTCCTAAGCTATGGTTAATCTGTTTTGTAACTCAATCTTTAATCTGGAAACACATGCCACACGATTTTGTTAAAAGTGCGCAAAGGCACAAGCAGCAGCTTGCTGATAAGGGTCGGCCTATCTCGAAAAGTTTTATTTTTGTGACGCTGATATTGATCTCCGGTTTTATTGCATTTTTGTTTTATCTGTGGAAAGTAGATCCGCAGACACTCACTGAAACAACTGGCCGGACCACCACAGAAGTTACAGAGCTGCCTGCAGCGCACGCGGAGTCAGGCAAACGAAAGAAAGATGAATTTGAATTTTATACGTTGCTGCCAGAAAGTGAGGTTGTGGCACCGCAGGTTGAGAGTTATAAGTCTACCAGCAAGAGTGTGAGTAGTGACGTTTCCTACTTGCTTCAGGCGGGCTCATTTCGTAATCGCGCAGATGCAGATCGGTTGCGGGCCTCCCTGATACTGCAGGGTCTTGATTCTAGAATGACCCCGGTTACCGGTAAAAACGGAACACTTTGGCACCGTGTTGTTGTCGGTCCTTTTACAACGCGCTCCCAGGTTAATCGGGCTCAGGATATTCTTGCAGCAAAAAATACCGAATCACTTTTGATAAAGATCACGCACTAAGTGCTCATGTTTGACCTGAATCTGAAAAACGTAGTTGGATTTACAGTAGTGTGGATCACAAAAGGCGGTACACTAACCCGATGGTAGATCTTTTTCGTATCCAACTACATTTTCCAGGTTGAATTTACACTGATCATCACCATATTGTTCAAATCAAAATCGGAAAAAGTTAACCGGACCTTTCTGGTAACCCGGATTAGGACCCCTTTATCCTTGATCTGGAAATAAACATTTCACACATAAGGTGAATAGATGACTACCATTATATCGGTACGTAGAAATGGCTCAGCGGTATTGGGCGGTGATGGCCAGGTCTCACTTGGTAACACCGTAATGAAAGGCAACGCTCGCAAGGTCAGGCGCCTCTATAAAAACCGTATTATTGCCGGTTTTGCCGGTGCTACCGCAGATGCCTTTACCCTGTTTGAACGATTTGAAGCGCAGCTGGAAAAACATCAGGGGCATCTGATGCGTGCTGCAGTTGAACTGGCCAAGGACTGGCGAACAGAGCGTTCGCTGCAGCGCCTTGAAGCATTGCTTGCAGTTGTGGACAAAAATCACTCTCTGATTATATCAGGCACCGGCGATGTGATTGAGCCAGAGCATGGTTTGATTGCGATTGGCTCAGGTGGTCCCTTTGCGCAGGCATCAGCTAGCGCACTATTAGAAAACACTGAGCTTGATGCACGCACCATCGTCGAAAAAAGCTTGAACATTGCAGCTGATATCTGTGTCTACACAAATCATAACCTGACCATAGAGGAACTGCATTCCAGTTCCTGAATAAACCGCTGCCGATCAGTTCGGTAAACCAGGATTAGATCAATATTATGTCAAATATGACCCCCCGAGAAATAGTACACGAACTGGATAAGCATATTATTGGCCAGGATAACGCCAAGCGTGCTGTCGCCATTGCCCTGCGTAACCGCTGGCGTCGTATGCAGTTAGGCGAAGAGTTGCGCAATGAAATTACACCCAAAAATATATTGATGATTGGCCCAACGGGTGTAGGCAAGACTGAGATAGCACGGCGTCTGGCGCGTCTGGCTCAGGCACCCTTTATAAAAATTGAGGCGACCAAATTTACCGAAGTGGGTTATGTCGGGCGGGATGTGGAATCCATTATTCGTGATCTGGCTGATATGGCGATCAAGATGATCCGTGAAAAGGAGATGGACCGGGTTGTGCACCGCGCCGAAGATGCAGCCGAAGATAGAATTCTGGATGTCCTGTTACCGCCAGCGAGAAACAGCCTGACCGAGACAGAGCCCACCAAAGAGGAAAGCTCAACCCGTCAAATTTTCCGTAAAAAGCTGCGTGAAGGTGAACTTGATGATAAAGAGGTTGAGATAGATATCAATGCTATGCCTGTTGGTATAGAGATCATGGCCCCGCCAGGCATGGAGGAGATGTCCAATCAGTTGCAGAGTATGTTTTCTAATATGTCTGGCGATCGCAAAAAAACTCGTAAATTAAAAATTCGAGATGCGCTCAAGCTGATTCGTGATGAGGAGGGCGCCAAACTAATTAATGATGAAGAACTCAAACTACAAGCCATTGAGGCAGTTGAGCAGAATGGCATTGTCTTTCTTGACGAGATAGATAAGGTCACCAAGCGTTCCAATGCTCATGGTGCTGATGTATCCCGGGAGGGTGTTCAGCGCGACCTGCTACCCCTGATAGAGGGCTGTACCATCAACACCAAATTAGGCATGATCAATACGGACCATATTCTGTTTATCGCATCTGGAGCTTTTCATCTGACCAAACCTTCGGATCTGATTCCGGAGCTCCAGGGTCGTTTGCCCATTCGAGTTGAGCTAAATGCTTTGTCAGTGGATGATTTTAAACGAATCCTGACTGAGCCCAATGCGAGCCTTAAAGAGCAGTATCAGGCGTTATTGGGTACCGAAGGGGTTGATATTGATTTTACTGAGGATGGTGTTGCGCGCATTGCCGAAGTGGCTTGGCAGGTTAATGAGCGTACTGAGAATATTGGTGCCAGGAGGCTGCATACGGTCATGGAGCGATTGCTTGAAACAATCTCATTTGAAGCCTCGGATATTGCTCAGGGTGATGCTCAGGCTCAAGCAGTAATTGATGCCCAGTATGTTGAAACGCACCTGGGCGAGCTTGTTCAGGATGAGGATCTGTCCCGCTATATTCTTTGATTATAGCTGTTTGATTGCAATGCTGGCCTGATAACTCAGGCCAGTTTGTCCAGGTAACGATTGATCGCTTCTTCTATGCGGGGAGCAAAGGGTTTTAGCAGAAACCCCAGGTTTAACTCAATAGCGATAGCGCTATCCTCTACGGTGCAAATTCCACTCAGGCCAGAACCCTTGAGCCTTGCACAATTGCCAGACCAGGCAAAGTTGACCCCATACTCTCTGGATAGTTTTTCGGCAATTTTGTCCGCAACTTCTTTGACCTGTTCCACTGTCATGTCGAGCTTACGCTCGATCTTAATCGTTGGCATACTTTTTCCTATAAACGAAAAGATGTTGATATCAATTGCTATGTTCTCATTCCTGGGGTCCATCTACAACATAAGAGCGTTCCAGCGAGAGATTTTGTTTTCAGGTAAGAAAAATACACTCAGAGGGTGAGTTTTCTTGAATAGAAAATTGATTGAATGCTTTTTAATGGGATATGACTAGCCAATGGTTTTTGTGTATGAAGGTTGCGATATGTAAATCAGCTGCGACTGAGGTACAATACACGCCCATTTTCTAGCCAGGCCAGAGCATGACAGAAAAAGATACTACCCATTTTGGTTATCATCAGGTTCCCGTTCAGGACAAGGCAAAGCGCGTTGCAGATGTGTTTCACTCAGTTGCGAACAAGTATGATCTGATGAATGATTTGATGTCCCTGGGGATACATCGTATCTGGAAGCGCTTGACCATTGAGTTGGCTGGTGTCAGAGAGGGCCAGCAGGTGCTGGATGTTGCGGGTGGTACAGGCGATCTGTCCCGCTATTTTTCCCGTCTGGTAGGTCCCCAGGGTCGAGTCATTCTATCTGATATTAACTCATCCATGCTCAATGTGGGTAGAGATCGTCTGCTTGACAGGGGCGTTAATCAAAATGTGGATTATGTACAGGCCAATGCTGAATGTCTGCCCTTTGCAGATAACAGCTTTGACTGTGTCACCATCGCTTTTGGGCTTCGAAATGTAACCCATAAGGATCGGGCTCTTGAATCTTTGGCCCGGGTTTTAAAGCCCGGCGGTCGACTGTTGGTTCTGGAGTTTTCCAAGCCGGTCAACCCTGTGTTCAGCAAGATCTATGATACCTATTCATTCTCGCTTCTGCCGAAGTTGGGTAAGTTGATAACGGGGGATGCGGAAAGTTACCGTTATCTGGCACAATCAATCCGTATGCACCCCGACCAGCAAACCCTGCTGGAGATGATGAAATCGGCGGGGCTTGCCCAGTGCCGATATCACAACATGACGGGGGGAGTTGTGGCGGTGCATAGGGGCATAAAGCCCTGAGGGCTCTGGCGGTACGAGGCATTTATGGCAGACAATAATCTACTGCAGGGTACGCTACTGGCATTTTGCGAATCCACGCTAAACCGCCTGCTTGAACTGGACCCTGCGAGCATGCAGCGGATAGAAGCTCTAACCGGACGCGTCCTGTGTGTCAGCATCACCCAGCCACAAATAGAGTTTTACCTGTTGCCTGATCAGCAGGGTCTGATGCTTCAAGGTCGCAGTGAGAGATCGAGTGACTGTCATATCAGCGGCAGCGCCATCTCACTATTGGCATTTCTGAATTCTCGGGATGGATCTCCCGATATAGATAGTCTGAACATCAGTATATCGGGCGACATGGGATTGGCGTCTCAGGTGCAGACGCTGATTGCAGATTTAGAGATCGACTGGGAAGCCCTGTTATCACCCTGGACTGGTGATCTGGCAGCCCATGAAGTAGGGCGGGCTACTCGTACTCTGCTGGGCTGGGGGCAAACAGTGACTAAGAGTCTGCGGCTTAATCTGGAGGAGTATCTACAGGAGGAATCTTCCTCTTTACCTCCTCGTGGGGAGGTGGATCACTTTTACCAGCAGGTGGATCGATTGGTATTGGATACAGACCGACTGGCAGCACGTCTTTCCAGGCTTGGTGGCGAATCGCCCCTTCAAAATAACCAAAAAAAGGAAGCTGGTTCGTGATACGACGCATTACCCGCCTGATCAAAATAGCCTATATCGTAACCAGGTACAGGTTGGATGAGTTTTTACAGATGGCGCCGCTTCCTGGGCCACTACGGTGGCTTTTCATTCTCTCGCCATGGCGTCTTTTGCCTGACCCAAAATTGTCAAGAGCAGTACGTTTAAGGCTAGCCCTGGAGGCTCTGGGGCCTGTTTTTGTAAAGTTCGGTCAGATGCTTTCTACCCGGCGTGATCTGCTTCCTGATGATATCGCCTGGGAGTTGCAGAAATTGCAGGACCAGGTGCCGCCCTTTCCGAGTGAGCAATCCATAGCGCTGATTGAAAAGGGTCTGGGTCAGCCAATTAACCTATTATTTAAAGAGTTTGAGCCGGTTCCGCTGGCGTCAGCTTCAGTGGCGCAAGTCCATACGGCCACTTTGCTGAGTGGCGAGCAGGTCGTTATCAAGGTGATTCGTCCCGGTATTGAGAAAACCATCCATCAAGATCTTGAGCTTTTATTTACCCTGGCGCAGCTGGTTACAACCTGCTGGGTTGATGGGCGTAGGCTTCGGCCGATAGAAGTGGTTTCCGATTACCGAAAAACCATATTCAATGAGCTTGATCTACTGATCGAAGCGGGCAACACTTCTCAGCTCAAGCGTAATTTTCAAAATTCAGAGCTGCTCAATGTGCCTCAGGTGTACTGGGACTATACGCGCAAGAATATTTTTGTCATGGAGCGCATTCACGGTATTCCAGTGGCCGATATACCTGCGTTAAATGCACAGGGAACAGATATGAAAAAGCTGGCAGAACGCGGGGTGGAAATTTTCTTCACCCAAGTGTTCAGGGACAGCTTTTTCCATGCCGATATGCATCCTGGCAATATCTTTGTAGATGTGACTATACCTGAAGAACCCAGTTATATTGCGGTGGATTGCGGTATTGTCGGCACCTTGACTGCAGAAGATAAAAACTATCTGGCACGTATTCTGCTGGCCTTTTTCAAGCGTAACTATCGCCAGGTGGCATTGCTGCATATTGAATCTGGCTGGGTTCCTCCTGATACCCCGGTTGGCGAATTTGAAACAGCCATACGCAGTGTTTGTGAGCCTATTTTTGAAAAACCCCTTAAGGATATCTCCTTCGGTAATGTGTTGCTGCGTCTATTTCAGACCGCTCGGCAGTTTGATATGCAGGTTCAGCCGCAGCTGGTTTTATTACAAAAAACCCTGCTCAATATAGAGGGGCTGGGTCGCCAGCTCTATCCGGATCTAGACCTTTGGCATACGGCAAAACCCTTTCTTGAAAACTGGATGAAACGCCATACAGGGCCGCTGGGTTTGCTTGGGGCGCTCCATGAGCAGGGGCCTGGCTGGCTTGAGCGAAGTTCTGAGTTGCCGCAGTTATTAACGGCGGCATTTCAGCAAATCAGTCAGTTTCGTAATATCAATGAAAAGCAGCAGAAAAACTTTCAATTATTGAGCCGTGAGCAGCAAAACAGCAGGCAACCCAAGCGCTCATCCTGGTTCGGACTTGGCGCATTAGTGGTGGCGCTACTTGTGGCCAATGAACAGTCTGGCTTTATCCAGCAGATACCCATGGCCAGCTGGGCGTTCGTTGCGCTGGGGTTTTACTGGATTGTTCGTGATCGCTAGCTGGTTGACAGCAATCAAAGATCAGAGATTTGGCTATAAATTACAACCAATTTCTACAGTATTACGGTGGTGCTGACAATGAGTAAAGAGTGGCTTGATGAAATTAACTGGCCTGACAACGGCTTGATTCCGGTGGTTGCTCAAGACTACAAATCTGCCCATATTTTAATGTTGGCCTGGATGAACAGGGATGCGTTAAAAGCAACGGCTAGTGAAAAACGAGCTGTTTACTGGTCAAGGTCCCGACAGAAACTTTGGCGCAAAGGAGAGGAGTCTGGCAATGTGCAGAAACTTCACGAAATACGACTCGACTGTGACAGTGATGCTATAGTGTTATTGGTTGAACAAATTGGCGGTATTGCCTGTCATACTGGGCGAGAAAACTGCTTTTATAAGCGTCTGGAGGATG
>CAYYRK010000055.1:3559-5460 GCA_964473915.1 uncultured Pseudomonadales bacterium | reverse complement strand
AATCAGCAGCTTATTTGCGAAACGGCTGACCTTTGGTTTCACACCCTGGTTATGTTGTCACACTTAGGAGAATCGCATCAACCGGTGCTTGATGAACTTGAACGACGCTTCGATAGATCCGGGTTGGTTGAGAAAGCAGCTCGTGGCCGTGGGAGATAGATCAGGGCATCAGCACAACAGAGATGCCTCGTTAGAAAATGATACGTTGTTTGGGTAGCACTACCTGAGGTAGTATTCACTCCCTTGTGGTACTCTTGGACAATAAAGCAAGACCCTTGTGCAAGAGATGATTTTGGTTCCAGGCAAGGCAAAATGGCCCCTGTGCAAAGGCCTCAAAATATAAACCCTCAGTGAGGATAGTAGAATGGGATTAGGTGGTATTAGCATTTGGCAGTTATTGATTGTTCTGGCGATCGTTCTGCTGCTTTTTGGTACAAAACGTTTACGCAATCTTGGCGGCGACCTTGGCGGTGCTATTAAAGGCTTTCGTAAGGCAATGGACACGCAGGAAAAGGAACAAGATGAGAATGAGAACAAGCCTCAATTGACCGAGAAAACCGACGAAACTAATAAAGCTCTCGAGGGTGAATCCGGCGCTGAACAGAAAGAAAAGCAGGGCTAGTATCCTGCCCCGTTTTCCAATACAGGTCAGGCTAGTTTATGTTTGATATAGGCTTTATGGAATTGTTGGTCATCTCTGTGGTGGCCCTGTTAATAATCGGCCCGGAGCGCTTGCCCGAAACTATTCGCGCAGTTGCTATGTGGCTCGGTCGTGCGAAGCGTACCTTTACAAATTTTCGCCAGGAGTTAGAAAGCGAAATAGGCGTGGACGATATAAAACGTGACCTGCGTAACGAAGCGATTATGGAAAGGCTCGAGCAGGTTCGCAATGAGTTTGAAGAGGTCGTCAATGCACCACCGATGGGTAATGCCGATAATCAAACCATCAAGACTGAAAAGAGTTTATTAACCACTGAAAAACCCGATGAATAATACTACTGAAAATGAATCGGGTGATAGCCATCAACCCTTGATTGCTCATCTCATTGAGTTGAGAAACCGTATTTTGCACGCTGTGCTTGCTGTTTTGTTAATCTTTCTGGGGTTATTTTATTTTGCCAATGATCTCTACGAATTTGTTTCTCTGCCCCTGCGCGAATTGATGCCAGAGGGTACTACCATGATAGCCACAGAGGTGGCATCGCCGTTTTTTACCCCCTTCAAATTAACGATGGTGGTTTCCGTTTTTCTGGCGATGCCCTTTATCTTGCATCAGGTATGGAGTTTTATTGCTCCAGGCATGTATTCACATGAGAAGCGGGTTGCTATACCGCTACTGTCCTCCAGTATTATTCTTTTTTACACCGGCATCGCCTTTGCCTATTATGTGGTTTTTCCGTTGGTTTTTGGTTTTTTTACCAGCGTGGGCCCGGAAGGGGTCAGTGTGATGACGGATATCAACAAGTATCTTGATTTCGTGCTGAAACTCTTTTTTGCCTTTGGTTTCGCTTTTGAGATCCCCGTCGCCACCTTCCTGCTAGTGGCTTCAGGTATGGCGTCAGTTTCGTCTCTGACCAGCAAGCGCCCCTATATTGTGGTGGGTTGTTTTATCTTCGGTATGTTGCTGACACCTCCGGATATAATATCGCAAGTTTTGCTGGCTATTCCCATGTGGATACTGTTCGAGGTTGGGATAATTTTTGCGCGCATGGCGCAGACTAACGAGCCTCAAGAATAAAAGTTACCGGCCCATCGTTTATCAGTTGCACCTGCATGTCTGCGGCGAACTCTCCTGTTGCCACTGTGTTGTGGCTTGCTCTGGCCTGGTTTGTGAAATAGTGATAAAGAGATTTTGCGCGCAGCGGTTCAGCTGCAGTGGAGAAGCTCGGTCGAAGCCCCTT
>CAYYRK010000055.1:0-3459 GCA_964473915.1 uncultured Pseudomonadales bacterium | reverse complement strand
CCTGTGTTAGTTATCTTTCAATAAGCTCTTCAAAGCGGTTGGCCATGTTCCGGGTTGCCCGTATCAGTGCATCAATGATTCCCGGTTCCATTGCAGAATGACCTGCGTCTCTGACGATGTTTAGCTGTGACTCTGGCCAGGCGCTGTGCAGGTCAAAGGCATTATCCAGAGGGCACACCATATCGTAGCGGCCGTGAACGATAATGCCAGGTTTTCCCGTGAGTTTTGTGGCATTTTTTAACAACTGGTCAGGATCAAGAAAGATATTATTAACAAAGTAATGCGCCTCAATGCGGGCTAGCGACATCGCCACATGGGGGTCTAAAAAATGCTCAACTACATCATGGTTGGGGCGTAGCGTTGCACAACGTGCCTCCCAGAGAGACCAGGCCTTGGCAGCCCCCATGCGGTGCAGCTCATCGGGGCCGGTTAACTGTTTATAATAAGCTGAGATCATGTCCCCCCGTTCATCCTTTGGGATCGGTCGCACATAATCTTCCCAATAATCCGGAAAAGTTCGCCCTGCGCCCCACTGATAGAACCATTCAAGATCCTGTTTGCGACACAGAAATATCCCGCGTAATATCAGCGCTAGCACCTGTTCTGGGTGGGCTTGAGTGTAAGCTAACGCCAGAGTTGAGCCCCAGGAGCCCCCGAACAGCAACCACTGTTCAATACCCAGGTTTTCCCTAATCACCTCCATATCATTAATCAGGTGTTCAGTGGTGTTTTCCCTTAACTCTGCATGTGGTGTGGATCGTCCGGACCCTCTTTGGTCAAACAGAATGATCCGATAGTGAGTAGTATCAAAAAAACGCCGCATAGCAGGATCACAGCCTGACCCAGGGCCACCATGCAAGATTAGAATGGGTATCCCTCGGGGGTTGCCGCACTCCTCTACATAGAGCTCGTGAAATGCCCCCACTTTTAAGCGAAACTGATTGTAGGGTTTGACCTTCGGATAGAGCGTTAACATAGATAACACCTCCCTTTGGAGAAAAAGGATGAGGCGGCAGCGCGTGATAGTCGCGCAGTCGCCATCTGATCTTCTCCAGTATCATACCCCATTTTGTTGGTCTTGTTTAACCCTGGTCTTTTCCAATATGAGATGAGCCTGAACAGGAGTGGCAGGCTCATCTCATATTGGAAAGTACTTTTTAAGTATTTACAACAGGAAATGTTGATGCTAGCCTACACTGGATGAGCTGTTTTACGAACAGCTCATCCAAGTTCCAAAAACAAGGATATTACTACGTCCAGGGAGGACAAGATGCTTTCTATAGCCAGAAGCTGCACCTTATCATTGCTATTCCTATCTCAATTATTATCGATCTCTTTCGCTGCGCAAGCTCAGCAACCCGCCATCCCCTCAGACGAATATCAGGCAGCCCTGGCCCGGCAACCTGATACCACCTCGGATGAATACCGCGCGGCCCTGGGGAAAGATCTTGATACCCTATTAAGATCTGACCTGGAAGATCATCCGTTATACCTCAACGAGGATGAAACGGGTCAGCTTTACAGAATGTCTGTCAAACAGGAAAAAAGTGGCACTTACACTATAGACGAAGTACCTGTCAGCGACAAAGAGGTGAAGGAGCTGGACGCAGCAGGTTTTCACCTGATCGTAATTCCAGATGGATCTGCGGCTTCCATCACAGGGGGCGGAACCATGGCTGCCACAGCATCCAGTTGCCCGATCCCCGCCAATTTCAACATCTCTAATCTGAATGGCAGCGTATATGGCAATGGCCCGGCGCTCGTTCAAAACAATACCGGCAGGCCAGCTAATGTCACCACGCAATGGGCGGTGTTTGAATTTTTTACAAGAAGTTACCGCGGAAGTGAATCGCATCTTTTCATGCCGCTGTTTTTTAAAGATACACTGCAGGGCTGGGGCGGATTTATTGGTGATAATCATTTATCTCCCCAAAAATGTAGTCCGAATGCACTATTTAACAGTCAGATAGAGGGTTGGTACCAGAAGCCCAATGCCGGCCCTCCTGATGGGGCAAACTGGCAGTCAAAAACATTTAATGGCAGCAATAGTTGCGGCAGCGAAATGTACGATGGTTATCCGTGGGCAAACCCCTACTATCGAATGGTCATGCATGCCAGTACTGGTAAATGGGTGGGCTATCAGATAGACCGCAAAGTGGGTAGCACCTGGGTGCCGCACACTACCTGGAAAACCCTCCAGGTTACCAGTCAGCCCTGGGATTATGGTACTCCATCTTTGGATGATACTGCAGAGGGTATCGCTATAGCTGCGACAACAGGTAACCCAAACTGGAATATTTTTATCAAGAATTTTAACTGCGGGTGGTTTTAACCGAAACGAAGTTGACCCGGCATCAATAGCTAAAAAATTAGCTGGGATTATTATCCGGGGGCGGATTGATAAACCCAGCTTTTTTGTTTAAGCAAAAGCCGTTCAGCTACATTCAGGATAATGGGTCTTCTCTGGGTTTAATGTAAGGATACAGTCAATGAAACAGAATTTTTTTACCCGGTTTTTACGAACCTCTCTTATTATCTCTTTTTTCTATTCCGGAGTTGCGGCAGCAGGGCAGTGGAAGCCTTTTTGCGTGGAGGGTGCGGTATGTAATGCTGATTTTCAATCATACAGCAATCTTATCGACAGGCATGCAGCAGGCCCACTGCCAGTTGGCCGTTACATCTGGTTTCAATATCCAACGCAGGCACTTGACCCACAATCGCCTAATCATATACGTAATAACAACAGCGTATTTCGCATGGATACGCTGACTGGAAAAATTGAACAAAATTTTGACCAAAACGGGGCGCTCATTCCAGATTTCGTTTCAGATGTAGAAAGTATTGGGCTATCGGATGGTACTAGATTGTCTATTTGGCTTCCAAATTCGCTGAAGTTTTCGGAGGAGGGGGAGTTAATTGAAACGCGTAATTTGTCGGGCCATACCATGTTTGAAGTTGCCGCGAACAAATATCAACTCATACCCTCACCGGTTGAGCTGATGGGCGTCTTATATGTCGGTTACTATAGCAGTATTGGGCACTCTATTATCTACCACAGTATAGATAATGGTCAGACTTGGGAAGCAAAAGGCGGCGACATCCTTATCGACAGCCGCCGTTACAGCCTAATGGCCAACCCCGAGCAAACTGGGTTATGGGCAATAAGTCCTGAGCGTTCCTCGCAGCAGCAGCCCGCAAGCCTATGGGAGTCTATTGATGACGGTGATACTTGGGCTCAGGTTGATAATGGCTCTTTTCCAGAAAACACCGTTCGCATTGTTCATGACCTGGATGACACTCAAATATCCTACGCACTAACCTCAGAAGGACTATACGTCAGCACGAACCGGGGCATCTACTGGCGGAGTACCCTGTTGTTAGGTGAGGCGGTACACGGCATGGTATTTATTGACCGCGCGCCACCGCTATCCCGAGCATTGGTAGTAGGGACCGATAGCG
>CAYYRK010000054.1:0-14739 GCA_964473915.1 uncultured Pseudomonadales bacterium | reverse complement strand
ACTCCTGATTATTTAAAATAGAGACCTTTGCACGAGAGCCATTTTGCTCCCATGCAAAGGTCTCGAATGATTTCTGGCATGAAAACTGTGGCTCAGGCCGTATCCAGTGGCAAAAAGTTTTTTACCAGTTCATCCAAGGCCTTAAGCTGAGCCAAAAAGGGTTCGAGTTGCTGCAAACGCAGCGCACAGGGCCCATCACATTTAGCTCGCTCAGGGTCTGGGTGGGCTTCAAGAAAGATACCGGCTAACCCCTGCGACAAGCCCGCCCGAGCCAACTCTGCCACCTGTGCACGACGACCATCTGCTGAGTCTACTCGAGCGCCGGGCAGTTGCAGCGCATGGGTCACGTCAAAGAGAACGGGATAACCAAACTTCTTCATTTGACCAAAGCCCAGCATATCTACAATCAGGTTGTTATATCCAAAACAGGAGCCACGTTCGCACAGAATCAGCCGCGCGTTACCTGCATCCTCACACTTTTTCAATATGTGCCCCATCTCATGGGGTGCAAGAAACTGTGCTTTTTTAATATTGATAGCTGCGCCAGTCTGCGCCATAGCCACAACCAGGTCGGTCTGACGGGAGAGAAAAGCTGGCAACTGTATGATATCAGCCACCTCTGCAACAGACGCTGCCTGCCCTGGCTCATGCACATCGGTGACAATCGGGATCCCAAAGGTCTGTTTAATCTCTTCAAATATTTTCAGTCCTTCATCAAGGCCAGGCCCTCTAAATGAACTGATTGAAGAGCGGTTAGCCTTATCAAAGGATGCCTTGAAAACGTAAGGAATCCCCAATCGGCCCGTCACTTCGACAAAGTGTTCAGCCACCTGAAGCGCCAAATCTCTGGATTCCAATACATTCACGCCCCCAAGAATAATAAAGGGCAGATCATTCGCAATACTTACATTTGCGACCTGTACTACTTGCTGGTTCATGTGCCGGTTACCTGTTTGTTAGCTGGCCGCAGACTGTCCTTTATGTTTAAGCGCTGCAGCCACAAACCCAGTGAATAGCGGATGTCCATCCCGAGGCGTTGAGGTAAATTCAGGGTGAAACTGGCAGGCTACAAACCAGGGATGATCAGGCACTTCAACGATCTCCACCAGACTGTTATCAACTGAACGGCCCGCGATGATCAGCCCTGCTTTTTCCAATCGATCAACATAGTTATTATTAACTTCATAGCGGTGCCGGTGTCGCTCAACAATCTCATCCTGCTGATAACACAGATAGGGGGTTGTGCCCTTTTTAAGTCGGCATGGTTGACCGCCCAGGCGCATGGTGCCCCCTATATCAGAACTTTCATTACGAATTTCCCGATTACCGTCAGTATCGACCCACTCTGTAATCAAGGCAATCACAGGGTGAGAGGTGTGCGGTTCAAACTCAGTACTACCAGCCCCTTCCAACCCTACCACATTACGCGCATATTCAATCACCGCCACCTGCATACCTAAGCAAATACCGAGGTAAGGAATTTTATTTTCCCGGGCAAAACGGGCGCTCAGCACCTTGCCCTCTATTCCTCTTTCGCCGAATCCGCCAGGCACTAATATGGCATCCACACCCCTGAGGTCATCAACCCCTGATCGTTCCAGGTTTCCTGAATCGATATAACGCACATTCACTTTGATACGATTTTTAATCCCGGCATGAACCAACGCCTCATTGAGTGACTTGTAGGCGTCAAGCAACTCCATATATTTTCCAACCATTGCGATGGTTACTTCCTGCTCCGGATTCAGGTGAGCTTCCACTACTCGGGCCCATTCATCAAGGTTAGCTGGTTCACAAGCCAGGTGGAATTTCTCGACGATGATATCATCGAGTCCCCTCCGATTGAGCAACCCCGGAATTCGATAGATGGTATCGGCATCTTCAAGTGGAATGACTGCTTTTTCTTCTACGTTGGTAAATAGGGAAATTTTACGCAGCGCAGAGGCTCCAATCTCGTGGTCTGACCGACAAACCAGGATATCGGGTTGAATACCAATGGAGCGCAACTCCTTAACCGAGTGCTGAGTAGGCTTGGTCTTGGTTTCACCAGAAGTGGCGATATAGGGCACCAGTGTCAGATGCATAAAAAGCGCTTGTTTGGAGCCCAGCTCAACCTTTAATTGCCGCACAGCTTCCAGAAATGGCTGCGACTCGATATCGCCCACTGTTCCGCCAATTTCCACCAATGCGATATCAGAGCCTTTTGCCCCTTCAATGATACGCCGTTTGATCTCATCGGTAATATGAGGAATAACCTGCACTGTAGCGCCAAAATATTCTCCGCGCCGTTCTTTTTGCAGCACATATTCATAAACTCGACCGGTAGTAAAATTATTGCCCTGGCTCATCCGGCTATTACGTAAAAAACGTTCGTAATGACCCAAATCAAGATCAGTTTCAGCACCGTCATCTGTTACGAAAACCTCACCGTGCTGAAAAGGGCTCATGGTGCCTGGATCGACATTAATGTAGGGGTCAAGCTTCAGCATAGTAACGTTAAGGCCGCGAGCTTCCAGTATGGCGCCAAGAGATGCTGCGGCTATCCCCTTGCCAAGAGAAGACACAACGCCGCCGGTGACGAAGATGTAATGCGTCATGAAAAAACCATGTAAATTGTGGGTTTGATTACAGCAAAGCAAGCCTATCGGCCGTGCCAGAGATGGAGGAATAGACTACCAGCTTAACGCCCTGTTCACAATCCACAGGGGACGAATTATTTGCCTGAAAAGGCAGTGTCACCCATTGAGATTTCCGGATTCAATCACACTCTCTGCGCTGCATCTCTGGCCGGGTATAACCGAAAACCACACCCGGCTTTACTTCGAATATTATGTTCAGTCAGATTTTTTCAGTATTCTCACACCCGGTCGCTGCCACCTGATCAGCCAGGATTTTTCACCCTCTTTTGCAGCATAGGCCTCACACACCCACAGGTCTCCCACCGCAGCCAGGTTATCCCCCTGGTAAACCAGGGGGATACGATCACGAAGCCAGGGGGGCAACCCTGCTTCCTGCAGCAATTTCTTAAGCGAGCGCGAGCCACTGCGACCTGCAGGCTTACAACGCTCCCCCCCGCGCCTAAAACGCACGCTAACCGGAACATTAGCCTCCGGCACACGCATTCCTTCACCCAGGGTTTTACAGGCTGATAAGCTTCCCATACCGGGCCGCGATACAGCCTCATCTAACCACCAGCTATAGATAGCGTCTTGCGAATGCATAGGCAACGGCGCAAAAGCATGCAGGCGATTAGAATACCGTCTCACCTCCGCACCCGACCAGCCAAGCCTGGGATTAGCATCCCCCTTTGCACCTATCACCTGATCAACAATCTGCTGCAACTTACCATAATCCGGTATCGGCAATGCTCGCTGCAACAACCAACCACGTAACAAACTGAGCTGAACTTCTAACGGATATGCCTGCAATCTTTCCAGATCCAGGCTCGCCTCCTGATCATCCACTATCTCGGTCAGTAGCTGGCTGATAAAATAATCAATGGCCACCGATTGCTGCTCGTTAATTCTGGCAAAACGAGTTAAGACTTTTTGGTAGGCGGGCCAACGCGCCTGAACCATTGGCAACAGCTGGTTACGCAAATAATTACGGTCAAATACCGGATCCTGGTTACTTTGATCCTCAACCCAACTAAGCCCCACCTGCTGAGCATAAGATGCCAGTTGCAACCGACTAAAACCCAATAACGGACGTGCCAACCTTGCGTGGGCAAGGGGTCTGGCAGAGGGCATTCCTGACGCCCCAAAACTACCGCTACCCCGGAGCATACGTAGCAAAACGGTCTCTGCCTGATCATCTGCATGATGTCCAAGCAGCAGCATATCGGCATCGTCAAGAAATTCAGCAAAAGCCTGGTAACGTTTTTCCCGTAACTCGTTCTCCAGACTGGCAGCCTGTCGGTTCGCGTGGATCGTTATAATTTTCAAAGGAATCTGTAGCTCAGCGCATGTCTGCCTACAGTGCGCCTCCCACTGTAAAGCATCGGGGCTAATACCATGATTGATATGCAGTGCCACCAGATCTTGAGGAATAACGTCTCTTAAGTGTGCAACGGCCTGCAGAAGCACATGAGAGTCAAGCCCCCCGCTGTAACCAATCACATAACGATTGACACCATCGTAGGCCGCAAGCCGAGTTTGCAATTGGGCTGCACAAAATGTTTTTATGTTTTTATTCAAGCGATAAAGCCCTCTCTTGGCAGGCTATTAGAGGGGCCAGGGAGCATCGGACTCAGGATTAACCTACTGCAAAAAATCTGACAATTTCCCAAGATTCAGGTATCGCATAAAAAAGAGGATTTATACTTCTATTCCGTATGACATATAACGTTGATAACGTCTTTCCAGTAACTCTTCCCTGGGCATTGCCTGCATCTTGGACAACACATCAAGCAGATTGCTTTTCACAGTGGAGGTCATGGCCTCAATATCCCTGTGAGCCCCCCCCAACGGCTCCTCAAGAACTTTGTCAGCCAGCCCCAGCTGATGCAATCTTTCCGCTGTAATACCCATGGCCTGGGCCGCATCAGCTGCCCGCTCTGAACTGCGCCAGAGAATTGAGGCGCAGCCTTCAGGCGAGATAACTGCATAGGTGGAATATTGCAACATCAGCAGCTCATCACAGACCCCGATCGCCAACGCTCCTCCAGACCCACCTTCACCAATAATCGTAGTAATAATTGGCACCTCTAATCGAGACATCACCGCCAGATTATGGGCAATCGCTTCACTCTGGCCACGCTCCTCTGCGTCGATACCCGGATAGGCTCCCGGGGTGTCTACAAAGGTCATAATAGGAACATTAAACCGCTCGGCCAACTCCATCAACCGGCAAGCCTTACGGTATCCCTCCGGCTTGGGCATACCAAAGTTACGACGAACTTTCTCTTTAACATCTCGGCCTTTCTGGTGACCGATCACCATAACTGGCTGGCCATCAATTCGGGCCAAACCACCAACAATGGATTCATCATCTGCATAATGTCGGTCACCATGCAGCTCATCAAATTCTGTAAAAATATGCTGCACATAATCCAGTGTGTAGGGACGCTGCGGATGACGCGATAACTGGCACACCTGCCAAGTGCTGAGACTGGAAAAGATGTTTTTAGTAAGCTGGCGACTCTTCTCCTGAAGTTTATTAATCTCCTCAGAAATATTCAGGTTATTATCACTGCCAACCAGTCGCAACTCCTCAATTCTTACCTGTAACTCTGCGATGGGTTGCTCAAAATCCAAATAGTTCGCATTCATCTGCTATATCAATCCTAAATCACTGGTTTTGCGCATAAATTGCGCTGATACGATAATGGTATTGGGATTTGATATTAATAACAAGTCCGGGAACATCCCGGCTCCCTGCATGAAGTTGTGAAATAGCATGCAACAATACTTCAAAAAAACCTCAGGCTCATCCAGAAATCGAGCCAGTATTTTTTTTCCGTTAAATTTTCACAGGTCTCCCACCTAGGGGCATCCGGCATAACATACAAGGCGTCCAACTACTCGATTTCATCTATCCATGCAGCCTGAATTGCCTCGAGTATTTTTTCTCCGCAATGACCCGGATCATCATCAAAATCATCCAGCGCCAGCACCCAATCACGCAGGTCAACAAAATTGACTAATTTTGGATCAGCATCTTCACGGCTGTCTGCCAACTCTATAGCAATATCCTGAATATCAGTCCATTTAAGGCTCATAACTCCCCCTACTTATCAATCAGACCTTAGCTTCAGACACCTGGTTAATGGTATATCTGGGAATCTCAATTACCAGATTCTCTCTACCCACGACCAGCTGACAACTCAGTCGCGATTCAGGTTCAAGCCCCCATGCTTTGTCCAGCATATCATCCTCCAGCTCATCTGACTCCTCCAGAGAATCAAACCCCTCACGAACGATCACATGACAGGTGGTACAGGCGCAAGACATCTCACAGGCATGCTCGATCTCAACGCCATTCTTAAGAATTTCCCTGATCAAATTATCACCCTCATTTAACTCCAGCACCACACCCTCTGGGCAAACATCCTCATGCGGCAGTATCACAACCTGTGGCATCAATTAATCCTCTCTATCTTTGTTAACAGACTCTGCATCTGCCTGCTCACCCATAATTGACTGCAGCGACTCACCTGTCAGAGCCTTCTTAATGCCAGCATCCATCCGCCTGGCAGCGTACTCGCTACTCGCTTCACTAAGGTTCTGCGTCTCACGACCAATTGCAACAACATCGCCCCCCAGTATAACTGCTTTAAGACCATTCATCGAAGCATCCAGTACAGCTCTTTCTTCCTCCGTCAACAACTGTACTCCATCTACCTGAAGCGCGTTTTCCAGGCTCACCAACAGGCTCTCAGCCTCGACCTGCTTCTCTCTTAACTTTCTGGCCTCAACATCATCATGCGCATGTTCAATTGAGTCTCTGATCATCTGGGTGACCTCTTCCTCCTCCAGCCCATAGGAGGGCTTAACTTCGATACTGCTCTCCACACCGGTACTCATCTCTCTGGCCGATACGCTCAGCAGGCCATCGGCATCAATCTGGAAGGTTACCCGTATTCTGGCAGCACCGGCCACCATGGGCGGTATGCCATGAAGCTCAAATCTGGCCAGCGACCTACAGTCATCTATTAGTTCTCTCTCCCCCTGCAACACATGAACTGCCATGGCTGTTTGACCATCTTTGTGAGTAGTGAACTCCTGGGCGCGTGCCACAGGAATTGTTACATTGCGCGGGATAATTTTTTCGACCAACCCACCCATCGTTTCCAGACCCAGCGACAGTGGGTTCACATCCAGCAGCAATATCTGCTGGTTCGATCTATTTCCGACCAGGATGTCTGCCTGAATCGCGGCACCTATGGCGACCACTTTATCCGGGTCTATATTGACCAATGGCGGCTGGCCAAACAGCTCTCCTACCATCTGGCGAACACAGGGCACCCGAGTAGAGCCACCGACCATCACCACGCTGTCTATATCCGCAGCCTTTAGTTGAGCATCACGCAAGGCCCGCTTGCAAACTCGTAGCGTTTTAGTAACCAGCGGTTCTATGGCGGCATCAAATTCATCTCTTCCAAGCACCTGCCGGATCTTACCGCCCGCCCAGCTGAACTCAAGTTCGAATTGGGTTTTTTGGGTTAACTGCTCCTTGGCAGTGCAGGCAAGCTGTATCAACCTACGCGCTTCAGAATGGGTCAGATCCCCGTCACAGCCAGCCCTATCCAAAAGCCATTGCGCGACACACCGATCAAAATCATCCCCCCCCAGAGAGGTATCGCCACCGGTTGAGAGAACCTCAAATACACCATCGTTGAGTTTAAGAATTGAAATATCAAAAGTTCCGCCACCCAGATCGTAAATCGCGACTGTTGACGCTTCCTGTTGATTTAGCCCGTAGGCAACTGCAGCGGCTGTGGGCTCATTCAATAACCTCAACACGTTCAGACCAGCAACCTGAGCAGCATCTTTAGTTGCCTGACGCTGGGCCTCATCAAAATAAGCAGGCACGGTAATCACAGCGCCATCAAGTTCACCACCAAGAGCTTGTGCACCACGCTGTGCCAGCACCGATAATATTTCCGCTGATACATTAACCGGGCTAACATCGCCACCGGCAGTATGGATGTAGGGCATACCACCAGAGCCTTTTTTTATGAATTTGTAGGGCATCTGTTGATTAAACTCTTTAACATCTTCCAGGCCACGCCCCATCAGCCGTTTAACAGAACAGATGGTATTGAGCGGATCCTCTTCCGCTCTTTTTTTAGCTTCATAACCCACTTCTAACCGGTCTTTTTGGTATCGCACCACAGAGGGCAGCAGAGGTTCTCCCTGGATATCAGGGATCACCTGGGCATCACCACTTCGAACAGCTGCCACCAGTGAGTTAGTCGTACCCAGGTCTATACCAACAGCACGCTTTAATTCGTGTGGCGATGGTGTTTGCCCCGGCTCAAATATCTGCAACAACGTCATATTATTATTCCGAAAAGAAGCACTTCTAGTAATCTAGCAGTTCTGCCTCAAGCCTTTCAACTTCGTATTGAATTTTGGCTATAAAATGCATCTTGTTAACTGTTTGGATCGCTTCAAGTTCGGCCTTGGCATCAAGATTTTTTATCTGTACAACAAATTGCCGGGCCAACTTATCCATTAACGATTCAAGTGTTACATTCATTTGATCAAGCGCAGACTCTGGATCTGTTGAATTTTTTTTAATCTCCTCCAGCTCTTCCCGGAGTGAGATCTGCTGCATAAGGAACTCAGGGTCCACCAAACGCGATTGTTCGGCATCCCATTCTACCCCCTTGAGTGTCAGCAGATAAGTAGCTCTTTTTACCGGTGTTCGCAGAGTTTGGTAAGCATCGTTAATATCAGCAGCATAGCGGGCAGATAAAAGCTGCTCCTGCGTAGAAGCACTGGCAAACCGATCTGGATGCGTACTACGCTGTATATTACGGTAGTTTTCCGAGAGTTGCGTCAGGTCGATATCATAATATTCGGGCAAGCCGAATAGCTGAAAATAATTTTGTGAGAGGGTCACGGAACTGTGGGCACTCCACGTGTCAGTTATTTAATATCAGGGGCGTTCAATATATAACCCCGGCCTCTGACAACAGAGGGCTATGACTGTTTTCTATATATTAAAACTCTCGCCACAACCACATTCACTGCTGATATTTGGGTTGGTAAATTTGAAACCTTCACTAAGACCTTCACGGACAAAATCTAACTGCGTGCCATCAAGGTAGGCCAGGCTTTTTTCATCTACAAAAATCTTCACTCCGTGATCCTCAAAAATATGATCATCACTCGCAGCTTCGTCCACAAACTCCAGCACATAAGCCAACCCTGAACAACCGCTGGTCTTCACACCCAGACGAACACCCAGGCCACCGTTACGCTTTGCCAAGTGTTTTTCAACGTGCGTCGCAGCCGCTTCAGTTAACGTAATTGCCATATCTGCTCCTAAAAATCGATCACCCGGTTATTGTCATTCACTGCGCTTCTTTTTCAAATCAGCAATGGCCGCCTTAATAGCATCCTCTGCCAATACAGAGCAGTGGATTTTAACGGGTGGCAGTGCCAGCTCCTCGGCAATATCTGTATTTTTAATCTCGGTGGCCTCGTCCAGAGACTTTCCCTTCACCCATTCGGTGAGCAAAGAACTCGAGGCGATTGCCGAACCACAGCCATAGGTTTTAAACCTGGCATCTTCGATGATATCTTGATCATTAACCTTAATTTGCAAACGCATCACATCACCACAGGCCGGCGCACCCACCATACCAGTGCCAACATCAACGTCATCCTTATCCAAGGACCCAACATTACGCGGATTTTCGTAATGATCCAATACTTTTTCGCTGTATGACATCGTATCAACCTCTCAAATCTTCAAGAATAACGCTGCTAATGTGCGGCCCACTTCACCTGGGATAGGTCAACACCATCTTTATACATATCCCAAAGCGGTGACAGAGCACGCAGTTTTTCAACAGCTTCCCTGACATGGCTAATCACATAATCTATATCTTCTTTGGTGGTATAACGCCCAATGGTAAAACGGATTGAACTATGGGCCATCTCATCATCAAGGCCCAGAGCACGCAGCACATAGGATGGTTCCAGGCTCGCCGATGTACAGGCTGAACCGGAGGATACGGCAATATCCTTAAGTGCCATCACCAGGGACTCACCCTCAACAAAATTAAAACTGATGTTCAGATTGCCACTCACACGTTGCTTTTCATCACCGTTCAAATGGACCTCTTCCATATCTTTCAGGCCATCCCACATCGCCTGTTTCAGCTGATTGATACGGACATTTTCACTTTCCATCTCCTGTGCAGCAATGTCAAAGGCCTTGCCCATGCCGACAATCTGATGGGTAGCGAGCGTCCCGGAGCGCATGCCACGCTCGTGACCACCACCATGCATCTGGGCTTCTATACGCACCCTTGGCTTACGCCGCACATAAAGAGCGCCGATCCCTTTGGGGCCATAAATCTTGTGGGCAGAAAAAGACATCAGGTCAACCTTGATTTTCCCAAGATCGATCTCTACCTTGCCCGCGCTCTGCGCTGCATCAACATGAAAAACAACACCCTTGCTGCGAGTAATCTCTCCAATGGCTTCAATATCATTAATTACGCCGATCTCATTATTAACATGCATCAAGGAGACCAGCACCGTATCTTCACGCATTGCCTCAGCAACCACCTGCGGCTGGATAATACCGTTCTTATCCGGATTCAGATAGGTCACCTCATAGCCTTCCCTTTCAAGTTGCCGGCAGGAATCAAGCACCGCCTTATGCTCAATTTTAGAGGTGATGATATGCTTACCCTTTTTACTATAAAAATGGGCTGCGCCCTTGATCGCGAGATTATCTGACTCTGTAGCACCGGAGGTCCAGACAATCTCCCTGGGGTCACAATTGATCAGCTCTGCAACCTGCTTGCGGGCGTTTTCAACCACAGCCTCTGCCTTCCAGCCAAAAACATGTGAACGGGACGCCGGGTTTCCAAAGTTACCCTCCAGCGTCAAACACTCAACCATCATTTGAGCAACTCTGGGATCAACGGGCGTCGTCGCAGAATAATCGAGATATATTGGTAATCGCATTAAAAATAACTCCAAGTCATATACTTCCCAACCTCTAGCGCACCGCCCGCGCCGGAATCGTCCCCTGCTTTTTAGCAAAGGCCAAACTTTTCACTTCCCGATCCTGACGGTCAGCAACAGCACGGACCTCGCGCCGCCTAACCAGATCTTCCAGACTTATTCCGTCTAAAAACTGATGAATCTGATGACTCAGATCATCCCAGAGTTGATGCGTCAAACAGGATGCTCCTTGTTGGCAGTCATTTTCACCACTACAGAGCGTTGCGTCAACCGACTCATTAACAGCATCCACCACTTCTGCTATAAAAATCTGCCCTCTTTCCCGGGCCAACCGATACCCACCTCCAGGGCCACGAACACTCTTCACCAGCTCCCCCCTGCGCAGTTTTGCGAAAAGCTGCTCCAGGTAAGACAGGGAGATATCCTGCCGCTCAGAAATATCAGCCAGACTCACCGGCCCATCTTTACCGTGCAGCGCCAGATCCAGTATCGCTGTTACTGCATATCGACCCTTGGTTGTTAAACGCATCTCTACCTTCTTCTTGATTGACTCATCGGACTTATACAAACATTATCCTAAACCCAAGTAATTTAGTCAAGTATATATCCGATTACTTTACTCAGGTATACCCGGCTTATCGCCCAACATCCAGCTGCAATAGTACCCCACCTTAATAAGGCAGGCCTTAGCTCAGCGCACCATACCTGCCTCCCTGCCTCGCGTAAAAGTGATTAGGGCAGATCAATCAAAAATACGGGTTAAGATGACTCATATCTACACTTTAATACCCGAAAACACAATATAGGCAATTAATTCAATTAGTTAACAACACAACAGTACCCTGCATACTTCACGCATGGGTCATATATGTCCCGCCATCAATTTATGATTAACAGCTTTTTTACATTTTAATTGCCTCTAGCCCAGTAAAAACGGGTGAATTTCATTACTCCTTGTGGCATGGCACTTTATTTGCAACCACATGTCTCAGTATGGAGCACGCAGGGGTTTCGATTGCTCAGCAAATCACTAAATCAAGCGGTTTGCGATGAGGCCATCCGAACAAGATGCTGCTACATGTTGCAAGAGAAGTGACAGAGAGTGATCTTCAACTTTTTGATGCTGCTTAAATATCGGTAACAAAATAGAGGTATGTATATGAGTAATTCAGCAACAGCAACTGCAACCAAAGAGAAAACGCTACAAAGCAATTTTCATATGGACCCGGCTGAAGCCGGCGTGAACCTGGAATGCGCAGGCATGCCCACCAATAAAGGCTGGGAGCAGGTCACTCCAGAGATGTGGAAGTTCCGCTGGTCAGTTGCCGATAAAATCCAGACAGCCGAGCCAGACTTTTTTAAAGATAAAGATTGGTACATCGATGCGACCAAAGCGAGCCTGTTGACCGATCTTTACGAAAGCAACCCCGATATGCACCCCTCCGACCTGGCAGCTGATGCCCTGGTCAACTATCTTGACGGACAGAAACTGACCTTTAGGCCCTACGATATGCTGTTAGGCCTGCACTCCAGCGACCAGCACGGCATTCTTTTTGACCTGCTGGGTCAGCCATGGACTCAGTTTGCTCGTGCCCGCGAGCTCGCTGGTAACGAAAAGATCTGCATCTGGGAAGGCGACCAGAAAGTTGTTGTGGATGATGAGCACTATGCACGCCTGGAAAAACTGGCCGGTGCCTATAATACCGTGTTTAAAGTGAAGCCTGACTTTACTGAAGACGAGTTTCGCATGTACTACTGCCCGGAAGCTCCGGGACGCTATTTTGAACCTGTTGGCAGCACCGGCATGCGCTCCAACCCAGACAACCAATGGTATCTGAGCCTGGGCCTGAAAAAATTAGGTGAGCTCAAGCATGAAAGCATGCTGCGATTTGAAGAGGATTTGAAAAGCGCCAGCGGCGAAGAAGCTAAAGCGCTGGAAGAAAAAATCCTTAACTGCAAGGCGACCATTCGCACGGTTGAAGGCGTATCCCGCTGGATTAAACGCCATGCTACAGAAGCACGGGAAGCACTGGACGATATGCCAGATGATAAGGCCCGGGAAATATTGGAACAGGCGGCAGACAACTGCGAATGGGTTGCAGAGAATGCACCCCGCACCTTCTGGGAAGCGATGCAACTCTACTGGTCATGCTTCATGGCAACCTACTCTATTGAATGCACCTGCGCCACCCTGACCTTCCTCCCTGACCGGATATTCTGGAAATGGTATGAGCAGGATGTGGTTAAAGACAAGAGCATGTCTCGCCTACAGGCAGGTGAGTTGATGGCCTGCTACGCCTCCAAGTTCTGCGAAATTGGCGGAATGACCGGCCGCTTTGGTGGTCTTGAAAAAGCGGGCCAGGGTACCCGTGACTTCTCCACCATCACCATTGGCGGTCAATTGGGCGATGGCTCTGACGCCGTCAATGATCTCTCCATGCTGATCCTGGATGTGTGGGATGGCTACCGCTTCCACTATCCTGATGTTAAGTTCCGCTGGTGCACAAGAACCAAAAAGCATCACTTCAAAAGACTGATCGAAGTGATGCGATCAGGTATGGGCTCACCCTCCATCCGCAACGATGAAGTGGTAATTCCAAGCATGATGGACCACTACCGCAGCATGACCCTTGAGGAAGCACGAGAGTGGGCTATTGTTGGCTGCAATACGCCTGGAACCACCATCCACTCACAGGGTGCTTGTCGCCGTGATGCACTCTACCCGCAAACTACCAAGTCGATCGAATTCGTACTGTTTAACGGGCAGGATCCTGAAGCTGGGTTTGAATGGGTCAAATCAGTTGAAACCGGAGATCCCACCCAGCTCAAAGATTTTGAAGCGTTCTATCAAGCTTGGCTCAAGCAATGGGAGTGGATTGTTTCGACTGAAGTACGGCTACGTAACAAAGTAAACCGGAGACTGGGAGAGACGCTGCGTCGGCCATTCGTCAGCGCCCTGTATAAAGGTTGCCTGGAAACAGGCAACGACATTATGAAGCTGGACATGCCTCGACTCTCCTTCCAGAGCATTGTTGGCTGGGTTGATACCATCGACAGTCTGATCTCCGTGAAGCACTGCGTGTACACAGAGAAGAAGTACACCATTGCCCAGCTGGTTGAAGCGATCAGCGCTGACTGGATAGGCTATGATGATATGCGCAAAGATTTCCAGGATGCGCCCAAGTTTGGTAATGATGACGATTTCGCTGATGACATTATGATTCGCGCCACATCAGACACCACCGATATTGCACGGACTCTTAAGGATGAACGGGGCGATCCGGTATTTCTGAACGCACTCCCGATCAGCATGATGTTTATGGCGGCACCGTTTATCGGTGCGCTGCCTAACGGACGCAAGCGCGGTGAGGCACTGTGTGACGGCGGGCTCAACCCACAGGCTGAGTATGACCTGGCCGGACCGTGGGCACGCATGAACTCTGCGATGAAGATCGACCAGACTAAGTTCAAAGCCTACATCTTCAACCAGAAGTTTGATTATAACTCTGTAGCTGGTGAAAAAGGTCTTGAAAAATTGATCGATTTCTCCATGGCAGGCCTCAATGGCGGCATGTCGCAGCTGCAGTATAACTTCCTGTCTCGTGAAGCTCTGTGTGATGCGCAAACTAACCCAGAGAAGTACCCCTTCATGTCAGTACGAGTCTCAGGTTACACCGCGTTCTTCGTCGGTCTTCCAGACTTCATGCAGGACGCGATCATATCTCGAGTGGATCACCCACTGTAATGTAAGGTATAGTATAAATAGAAGTGGGTAAAAAAAGGGGGGGCTTAGCCCTCCTTTTTTCTAATAACCATATATAACAACAAGTTAATTAAAACTGAAGAGGAACGAAGATGTCGTCGATCAAAGGTACAATAAAGGTTGTTGAGGAATCAGCAGTTCATGACGGTCCGGGCCTCAGAAGCCTGGTTTTTCTAAAAGGCTGCCACCTGCGCTGTGAGTGGTGTCAAAACCCGGAACTTTTAAATTTCGAACCGCAGATATGGGTCTATAAATTTTTATGTAAAGAATGTGGCAAGTGTCAAGAGGTGTGCCCCACCAACGCGATCGATATCAAGCGTGAAA
>CAYYRK010000053.1:0-14764 GCA_964473915.1 uncultured Pseudomonadales bacterium | reverse complement strand
GATGGCAGCATTCACAGCAATGATCAACGTTCAGATCAGCCTCAATAGGATAAACGTTACCGGTTTCGATGCAACGCATTTTCAACAATTCACCGTGCATATGGATCAGTTTCCCGGAACCTGTCTGTTCATGCAGGTTATCGATGTTCTGGGTTACCAACAAAAATTCGCCTTTGAGGTTACATTCCAGGTCAGCTAACGCCAGGTGCGCCGCATTGGGTTTTATACCACCACGCAACAACTGCTGGCGACGCAGATTATAGAATTGATGAACCAATACCGGATCGTCTGCAAAAGCCTGGGGGGAGGCTACATCCTCAACCCGGTGGTTCTCCCATAGACCATCGGCATCACGAAAGGTCTGGATACCGGATTCCGCAGAGATACCCGCACCGGTGAGTACTACTATCGAACGATATTTTGGCATGAGAGGGCTGTTTCTCTAGGGCCTGTTAACATCACAAACGTGGTCTCCTTTAAAGTCCTTTTCGCTGGTGGGATAATCTATTTTTGGCATCATACCCCGCATCATCTCACCACACTCACGCGCTGCCTGTACATTTTTATCCCTGGACATAGCAATACCAAATTTAATGACGGTACTTTGAGCTTCACTGCGTTTACCCGCCTGGCACAGGCTGCTCACCTCCTCTTCCATGGCCTGTACCCGCTGCCCCAGAGCCATGAGTTCCTGCTGATCTACTCTGGCCATGCAGGTTTGCATCTGCTGCGCTTGTTGCATCAGCTGCTCCATCTGTTCCTGGCTTATCCCGCTTTGCTGAGCCTGTATAGCCACTGACACAGTAAACAGCACCGGCCACAATATTATTGATGTTTTCATCTGGATTCCTCCTCTTTTATCTCCTCCAGGCTAAAGCACAAGAGTACTCTGCGACACCTGCTTACACAACTTTCTTAACTTTGCTGACGAAGGGCATAGCCAGCATCCCCGGCAACCAGCTGCACCACTTGTCTTCACGAAAGGCATGGGTGCCGATTGTCATAGCTTCGTGTCCGGCACGCGGTTGTGCGCGGTAGGTGCCAAACAGATAATCCCACCATGGCAGAGAAAAACCAAAATTACTGTTGGCCTCATCATCTTCAACCGAGTGATGCACCCGATGCATATCCGGCGTGACAATAACTAATCGGAGATATCGGTCCAAAGCTGTTGGCAGCCGCACATTACCATGGTTGAACATAGCGGTTGTATTCAGGACGATTTCAAAAACAGTAACGGCCACTACCGGCGGACCTAGTAACAAAATTACGGCAAATTTAATGAGCAGGGATAACAGGATCTCCAGGGGATGAAAACGTGCACCTGTGGTCACATCAATATCCAGGTCGGCGTGATGCACACGGTGCAAACGCCAGAACAGAGGTACGGCATGAACCATCACATGCTGCAACCAAATAAAGAGGTCCATGACAACAATCGAAACCAGCACGGCTAGCCAGAACGGAGCAGTAGTAATATAGTTGAACAAGCCCCAGCCCTGTGAACTCGCAAAGAGGGCCACTCCCACAGCCGCTGCAGGAAATATCAGACGTAAAATAAAACTATTAAAAAAAACCAGGCACAGATTGTTTGCCCAGCGTATGGCCCTGGATGTTCGCAAGTAGCGCCGGGGACTGAGGGTTTCCCAAACAGCCATTACTACAAGAACACCAAAGAAAAACCCTAGCCGAATAGGCATCTCATTGCTCAGAATAAAATCGCTAGAATTCATGGGCTTGCGCTTCCTATATAGTAAATCTCCTCATAACTAACATTTGCTATAGTTACATTTTGAGACTATAAATCAATGGTGTTAATGGCCATTAACATATGGGGTCCAGTTCAATCAATTTCTATTTTATTCAAGGCGCTTGGCGCGCTCGTCAAGGATTTGTTGAACACCCTTAGCGTCTGAAATTAATTTTTTGATCGTATCTTGGCTATAGGGGTTCAAATTAAGCTGTGTATTGTTTTGTGCTGCGTTTTTCCCACCACCCTGAGCCATCGGGGTTTTTGGCTTTTTGGGCAGCCGATCTGCTGCAATGATATTTGTATTGGAATCAATAAAAATAGCTTGTGCAGATGTTACATCTTTTGGTGCTTGCTCACTAAAATGCCAAACTCCATCATCACCACGCCATTTATAGACTTTAGTGATTGAAGATGACTGTCCGTTTTGGCTTTCTTTATTGCCAAAGGGAAGTTTCAGACCGGATACCTCAGGTAGCGTAGGCGTACTAAATTTGGGTAAAAATTGACGAAAGTCTATACGATTCAAGTCGATGCCATTTAAATAGGCAAAATAGGATACGACACCACCGACGATAACTATGAGTAGCACTAAACGGAATAAAATATATTTGATCATAATCCTAGAATCCTCAGTTGGACAGGATAGAGTGTGTGTTTGTGGCGGTACAGGGCAAGGCGCAATGATGCGGAATAGTTGTTCTATTCCAAGGAATTGCAACGCTGCACTGTGCCGCCACGAGCGTGCAATCTGCCCTGTAGCGTGACTCACCCAGCGGATGAAGAGATAGATCTAGACTAATTACATTCATATCAACAAGTTACTGTTAGAATGGAGCGATAAACTGAGGAATCTAGGATAATGCGCTCTGTTAAAAATCGACAAAATCACCCATCAATTGCAGATTGTTTTAAACTTGCTTCAACAAATAAAAACAGATAGGGGGAAAGACTGGCTCCACATCTGGGGTTTATCTCCATAATCATAGGTTGATCATCACGAACTTTATAATTGATACAACAGAGCCCTTCAAACTGTATACACTTTAGCATAGCACTAAAAATATCAAGGTATGCGCAGCGAGTGACTATTTGATAGAGATACCTATCCCGCCCTTTGATAGATATTGGCTGATCAAATACATATTTGATATTTAATGAAGCGATGATCTGCTGGTCTTTAAAAAGAATATGAGTAGCATATTCTTTTCGAGCACAGATAATCTCTTGTGTGAAATAATCTGAACTATTGATCATGCCCATGAAGCTTTTTTCTTCTGTTTCAGAATGAATAATATGACAGTTTTGTCCACATTCACCCACCTTCTTTTTCAGCATGTAGGGATAGCTTCGCATCTCTCCCATTGCGGGGATGAAGTGAGCAAAATCACTGTTAATCATTGTTTGATTAAACAGATATTTATCATCACACAGTAGAATAGATTTTTTGTCAGGGATGGGTATCGGGTTATCCGATATAGGATCTGAAATTTCAGTTAGATATAGCAAATCCGGGATCGTCAATGGTAAAACCAGATCATAATTTTTAAGATCACGCTGGGGCAACTCATCAAATGTCAGCTCATGCCCAGTAAATATAAAACCTATTTTAATATGACCAGCCCAGTCCTGCCTGTTGGAAATCAAGATATTGATACCAGGTTTTAAAGACAAAAAAGAGATACCTTTGCTATAAGCCAAAAAACCAAGCTTGACAAAAAAAGCAAGTTTTCCAACTATAAAATAATGCGCCGCTTTAAAGTTCATAGACACTCAGTAGCAAAAAAAACCATAATCATAGTACCCATCCAACGCTTCAAATAAAGGTTTAAAGTGTTGATAAAGTCAGACTTGATAGCTCTTGTCCCTTAATTGCATTAAAACCCGCCATCCTCTATTTTTTCAGGAGGAAGCATCAGCTTTGACCTGAATCACCTCTCCACTTGCATCAGTATTTTAACGGTCTGCTCGATTTCCTCAGCTGATGGCGCTGCATCTAACACCCCCCGCTCTTGAGCTAATTGTCGCAGGCTTTCAAGGCTGATTTTGAGCTGGTACAGGTAACGGCGGCAGTGTATGCACATCGTCACATGGAAAAATACTGCAATACGCCTGCCCAGCGGAAGCTCCCCGGAGAGATAATCGCCTGCATTTTCACTGAATTCTTTACATTTCATCATCGCGTGGTACCAATAAATAGCTAAGTCACTCTGCGGGTGACACTGTAAGGCCACCTAGTCTTTACTACATTGAGTTTTATTGCGCTATGCACAGGGTTTGCACTCCCCGGTGGACTGAAAGTGTTCGATAGTCTCAAACAGACAGTTGCGCGCCCGATGCAGCAAAACTCTTAGATTAGATGCACTGATATCAAGAATATTACAGATCTCACCTGGGGTGCAGTTCTCAAGCTCTTTTAACTGAAGTACGGCACTCTGTAGCGGTGGCAAGGAATCTATAGTAACGGTAATACACTCCTTTAGCTGATCCTTTGATAAAATCGCTTCAGGCGTATCCAGCTCCCACTGGGTAGGGATATGCGACCAGTGACCATCATTTGAAAAGCGGTCATCCAGTCCGCCACGACCATGTGCTAACCCTTCCAATGAAACCGAACGTTTTTCCCTGCGCAGGCGAGTCTTTGCCTCATTGGCCACGATACGAAACAGCCAGGTTTTCAGACTGGAGTGCATCTTGAAACGAGGGAGCGCCCGGAGCATAGAGAGCCAGGCTTCCTGAACAACCTCATCAGCAATAATATTTCCAACGATGGTAACCGCCAACGCTCGCATGGAGGATTGGTGTTGACGTATCACAAGACGGTAAGCGGCCTCATCCTGCTTGAGCAGGCGTGCAATCAATTCCTTTTCAGGTTCTTTGAGGTTTTCGCTACTACTGGCCAAAGTTTCTTCCTGTCTGCTGGGATATCCAGGTCTGAATCACGCGCCTGTTTAAAACAGATGTCCTACTTGAACTAGCAAATGTAACAAGAGCCAGTCCAATTTTCCAGCACGACTCTGTGGACATATCTATACTCGCGCCCTCTTGTCAGGTACTACCGAATACCGCACCCAATAGATTTTCAGGCAGGAGGCTATTTAATGACCTATCGGAAACAGGATGCAAGTGCAGGGCTATAACTTTTCGCCTTAAATCAAAAAACACTGCAGAGCAACGCCTAACAGCAACCTTTTTTGTAACAAAGTTGTTCCCTGTGCATCTTTAGTATTGTGCGACGTGCACAGATGATCATAAAGGAGTTTCAGATGAATAAAAAAATGTTATTAACGGCAATATTATCAGGCGCCCTCTTTTTCAGCACTGCGCACGCAGCACCATTTGGAGGAGAGAAAGAGGTAGCTTACGCCAAGTCGCTTTGGACGGTGCTTACGGAAACCGGATATGCAGGTAGTGGTCAGATTTATGGCACGCCCTATACGGGGCAAGCGCCTCACGGTGCTATTCTGGATACGCTAAACGGTGTAGTCACTGTTAAAGGCAACACCGGCGCGGTCATTGTAAAACGTAACTATGGCGGTGCGGGTGTCAGCAAAGAAGCGGTTGCTAATAACCCTGATAAATACCTGAAAGCGGTGACGGTGATGTTCAAACGAAAGGGTTATGACGCCCAAACTAAAGATTGGTTCTGGGTGAAATACAAACCTGACGGCAGCTTGCACACCAACCCCAAGGGGATGATGTTGGCAGGAAAGGTCGCTAAAGGCATGCCCAAAGGCTGTATTGCTTGCCATACGGCAGCCCCTGGTGGAGATTTCGTATTTAACAGCGATCGAATCAAATAGTTGTAAGATAGATAATCGATCAACATTTTAATCTCTAAGCGTTCACTCCCCGCAGCTTGCGGCAGGGAGTGAGTTAAGGTGGTGAAATAGTGCATATACAACTTTTATTAAAGTGTTTGTTGTTGAGTGCTGCAGTATTAACCTCTCTATCGACAACGGCATCGGTGGTATCCTTTGGGCTGGCAGAGGATCTTCGTTTTGCAACACAACTTTGGCAAAGAATGGAAACCGCTAAGATGGTGGGGCCGCGCGCTGCGGCCCAAGAACCCTTTTTTGGGGGTGCAAAACCTCACGGTATGATTTTGGAACTTGCATTTCAGCTGCTTGATGTAGAGGGTCACGAAGGCTTTGTGGTGGTCAAGAAGAACTATGACGGTAATAATATTTCCGTTGAGGCTGTCAAAAAAAACAGGGCAGCTTACCTTCTCAGCTATACCGTAATGTTTCAGCGCGCTGCAGGCTACGATACCCAGAACAATAATTGGTTTTGGGTTAAATATGATAAAAATGGCGAGCTCATGCAAAAAATGGTCAACGGCAACGTTCTCTCTATTGCAGGCCGCGTGGCTAAAGGAGAAACTCCAGAGGAAAACGGTGGGTGCATCTACTGCCATAGCTCAGCTGGCGGGGGCGATTATATTTTTTATCCGCAGATACAACTACCCGGGTTTAGGCCCTGAACTCAAGTAGTTGTCGGGCTCAGAGTTAATCTACGCTTATAACAACAAACAGGGGACGGGAGAGGCACAATGTTAAAAACGAGTACTCAAGCAATATTAGATTTCGGCATGGTACCCCCTCCAATTTCAATTCATAAAATTGATAACGATCTGTTCGCTGCCAGCTGGGCCTGTTTAAGAGAAACCCTGTTAGTAGGTCAAGTTCCTCGATACTTCAAAGAAGCTGTTGCCACAGGGGCTGCAGAGGCTAATAAGTGTCCCTATTGTATCGGTGCGCATTCAATGATGTTTGATATATTCAAACCAAAAACAAACCCTCCCTCTCATCCAGGGAAAGCTTCCAACATAATGAATACAGAGGCGCTCTCAAACTGGGCCGCCTCCTGCTATCTGCCTGAAAACAATCGCCCTGCTCAACCTTTTCCAAAAACATTTCAAGCTGAAATAATAGGAACAGCTGTATTTTTCCATTATTTAACTCGCATGGTGTCGATCTATCTTGGGGATTCAATAATTCCGAAAAAGCTGGAGTGGTCTGTACCCATCATGATGCCTCTTATGCGTTTATTAATGGGTTTAAACGATAAACGCCGCAAAAAACCAGGCACTAGCCGGTTACCCAATATACCTTCGAATAAAGGCCCGGAGTGGGCCGATCAACATAATGTGAGGACTGCTTTTTCCCAGTTTCAACATATTACAGAAAACAAAATCAGTATAATACTGGATAAACCCATGATCGAGTTTATCAATACCTACCTTTCATCCTGGGAGAGATTAGCAGACACTCCCGGTGCAGGCTGGGTAAATAGCTATATAGATGATTGCCCAGAAATGAGCCTGTTAAAAAAACAGCAGGCAAAGTACATGCTCCTGACCATCGGCAGCCCTTACATGATTTTAGATGATCACAAAGAGTTCTTAATGAAAAAAATGGGCCGCTCAGATCTATTATCTATGACCGCTTGGGTTGCGTTAAAGGCCGCCCTGAAAACAGGAGATATTATCAGCTCTAATGAAAAGAAATTTGCGACAAACACCTAGCCCGGATATTTCATGAGGGGGATGGGATTTCTGAAAAGATTCAGCAAAACAGATCGGGAAACTATCACTTCAGCCGCCGTGTTCATAAAATATTCTGGCTAGGCCAAGCAGCTTCACAGGAGACTACAATTCATCGTGCATCACACAATTTCCCCCATAATATTGACTTAAGTCACAGTCAAATCAACCTGCAACACCTATCATCCAAATATACTTTCTACGTTGAGTGTTTTACATGAGTGTTCAGTCAAAAACAGTGTGGAACCGAGCACTAATTGATAAATACAATTATTCCGGACCACGTTATACCTCCTACCCAACCGCCCTACAATTTACGGATCAGCTGGATCTGAAAAAACTGGTCAGCAACAGCAATAACACAGATGGCGCCGTAAGACCTGTTTCACTCTATGTACATATCCCCTTCTGCAGCCATGTCTGCTATTACTGCGCGTGCAACAAGATCATCACAAAGAGGCGAGACAGAGCTGCCCCCTATCTGGAAAAGCTATACCGGGAGATCGAACTGCGGGCTCAGTCTGCAGGCAGCAACCATATTATTGAGCAACTCCATTGGGGTGGTGGAACACCAACCTTTATTAACGAAGACGAAATTCACGGGCTGATGACTCAGCTACGCGCCCATTTCAACCTGATGGAAACTGACCAGGGAGAGTACTCTATAGAGATTGATCCCCGCGAGTGTTCCCGGCAAAAGCTAAATTTGCTGCGTTATGAAGGGTTCAACAGGATCAGTATCGGCGTTCAGGATATTAACCCTGAAGTACAGAAAGCGGTTAACCGAGTGCAGTCTATTGAGATGATCCAGGCTCTGGTAGAACATGCCCGCCACCTGCAGTTCAAATCAGTTAATATGGATCTGATCTACGGCCTGCCACTACAAACCCCAAAATCTTATACAAAAACAATCGAGAGGGTTATTGAGCTTGGTCCCGACCGGTTGTCCATTTTCAACTACGCACATCTACCACAACGGTTTAGACCCCAGCTACGCATCAATGAAGCTGACCTGCCCTCCCCGGAACAGAAACTGGAAATTCTTGAGAACTCCATTGATCAGCTCACCGAGGCTGGCTACATCTATATCGGCATGGACCACTTTGCAAAACCCGATGATGAACTGGCACTGGCACAAAAGCAGGGGCAGTTACACCGAAATTTTCAGGGCTACACTACCCATAAAAACTGCGATATGCTGGCACTAGGGGTCTCATCCATCAGCCAGATGGGAGATACTGTTTTTCAAAATAGCACTGACCTTAAAATTTATATGGGTTTAATCGAACAGGATCAGTTGCCGGTTGTTCGTGGTCTGCAAATAACGGAGGACGACCGCATTCGTGGCGGTGTCATCATGCAGCTTATCTGCCACTTCAAGCTGGATATCAAAGCGATGTCACAGAGACTCAAAATTGATTTTGAAGATTACTTTAACCGCGAACTTGAACGACTTCAGGAGATGGCAGAAGATGGACTTATCACTATAGATGGCGACCAGATCGAGGTAACCCCCACAGGGCGGTTACTAATTCGCTCCATCTGTATGGTATTTGATGCCTACATTCCCAAAGACACAAAAACCAAGTCTTTTTCACGCATTATCTAACCCGGTCAATTCATAATATTACGTATGATTTGTGAATTACCGTGGTTGACCTGTTCTGGAGGCAACATTGAACATAGCTAACTCCACTTTTTTTAACTATGCATTTCGCCCACTGTTTCTTTTCGGTATTACCTGGGCCATCATTCTGATTGGCTGGTGGGTATTAGCCTTCACTCACCAACTTGCACTTCCCCCGATCGGATACCCCGGGGCACTCTGGCACAGCCACGAGATGCTGTTTGGTTTTGCTGGCGCTGCTATTGGCGGCTTTCTGCTGACAGCCATTTCCAACTGGACCAATCGCCCACCCGTTAACGGAACCCCTCTTATTATTCTCTCTCTGTTTTGGCTGTCAGGCAGAGTTGCAATAACTTTTAGCGGGGCACTACCTCCATTGCTGGTAGCACTGGCCGACCTAAGCTACCTCATCTTTTTCACTCTGCTTGCAGCCAGAGAGGTTACCTCGGTAGGCAACAAAAAAAACTACAAAATAATCATCGTATTAAGCGTACTAATCCTGACCAACCTGGCCTGGCATCTTGGCTGGATTTTAGGCCATGAAAATGCCATTGAAATAGCCCGCGCGGCATTACGGGCAGGCATTATAGTCGCCATTCTGCTTATCTCAGCAATTGGTGGACGTATTACCCCAGCTTTCACCCGCAACTGGCTAAATCGGCAAAGCAAGCCAAACGGGGTACCACCTACCGGTTTTTCTCGTATCGATGGACTGGCAATAGCTTCCACAGCTACGCTAGCGCCCCTATGGGCTATCTGGCCCACCAGCATAGTCACGGGGGTCATAGCACTGTTTGCCGGTTGTATGCAGCTCGCAAGGCTTTCCCGCTGGAAAGGCCTATCTACCCTAAAAGAACCCCTGTTATTGATTCTACATCTTGGTTATAGCTGGATCGGCATAGGCTATCTGTTACTGGCTGCAAGCATCTTAACCTCCAGCGTCCCTCTGGGCTCAGCTATTCACGCACTGACGCTAGGGGCCATGATGACCATGATATTGGGAGTTTCCGCTCGGGCCGCGCTTGGGCATACCAACCGTGAGGTTAGCTCTTCACCACTACTAAACTGCTGTTTTATTCTGGTGACCCTGGCCACCATAGCCAGAGTGATGGCCGGTTTTATCTGGTATGCGCCACTGCTAAATATCTCCACCCTTTTAATGCTCACAGGGTTAGGCATTTATGCCTGGATTTACGTACCTATTCTCACCCAGGCGGCCGCGAGCAGTGAACTCAAAATATTGTAGTGAGCACTTTCATGAAAATGGTTTAAGCGTAAAAAACACAGCCTGCGTAGCATCATTGCAACCTCTGAAAAAGCCGTGGCAAATTAAAAAACTACCGAATTTTCCTGCTGAGCCGGTACCTGATCTTTTGAATTGAACCGGGGGAGATACTGTGGGGTCTCACTATTACTGGCGTTGCCCCGAGGAGGCTGCGAAAGTTACATTGATTAGCTAGGAACCTTCACTTGCAAAAACGGACTGGTAGTGGCCAGTGTTCGATACCGGTAGAGTTGCCAAGTGGTCTATTAATATGCTGGTCGAAATTGCATGAAACAAGGAGAAGTTCATTATGTTAATCGGTGTCCCGAAAGAGATAAAAAATCAAGAATACCGGGTGGGGATGACTCCGGCTTCAGTTCGGGAGATAGTCAATCATGGCCACCAAGTAATGGTGCAAACCGATGCCGGCGCTGCTATTGGCTTTTCTGATGAGAGTTATATAGCTGCTGGAGCGGAGATTATCGAAACGCCAGAACAGATATTTGCTCAAACACAGATGATCATCAAGGTTAAGGAGCCTCAACCTCATGAGTGTAGAATGCTTCGAAAGGGTCAGATCCTTTATACCTACCTGCATCTTGCCCCTGATCCAGATTTGACAGAATTACTGGCTGCATCCTTTGCAACCTGTATCGCCTATGAAACGGTTACCGACTCAAGCGGGGGGTTGCCACTGCTGGCACCCATGAGCGAGGTAGCTGGTCGTCTGGCTCCCCAGGTTGGGGCACACCATTTAGAGATAGCCCAGGGTGGCCGTGGAATTTTGCTGGGAGGTGTTCCTGGGGTTGAGGCAGCAAAAGTACTGATAATTGGCGGGGGTACAGTCGGCCACAATGCTGCCACAATCGCTATAGGTATGGGAGCTGATGTTACAATTCTTGACCGCTCACCAGCACGATTGCGCAAGTTGGATAACAGCTATAAAGGCCGTGTGAAATGTGTTTATTCAACGACAACGACCCTGGAGGAGCATGCCCTGGTTTCGGATCTGGTTATAGGGGCGATTCTGATTCCGGGTGCTGCAGCACCCAAACTGTTAACTCAAGAGATCATCCGTCGCATGAGACAGGGTAGTGTGGTGGTAGACGTGGCGATTGATCAGGGTGGTTGCTTTGAAACATCCCGGCCAACCACGCACTCTGATCCAACCTTCGTAGTAGATGGAGTCATTCACTACTGTGTCGCAAACATGCCCGGGGCGGTGGCGCGTACATCTACCCTGGCGCTCAATAATGCAACCCTGCCCTCTGTCCTGGCTCTTGCTGATAAAGGTGCCAAACAGGCCATGCTGGATAACCCTCATCTAATGCATGGATTGAATGTGTGCAGGGGCAGAGTCACCCACAAAGCAGTTTGTGACACACTTGGTTGCGAATATACCGCACCTGAAGTAGCACTTGGCATCTAGATGCCACAAACCTCACAAGTTAAAACAGAAAACAGCTGTATCTTATTGAAAATAAAAGAGCATAAACACCTGCAGCAAGGTGGTATACTGTGACACTTGCTGGCAATTTAAGCTGAAAAACATAATAACTGTTCATACTGGGCGAAAGATAACTCTCAACATTCACAGAAAGCTATATGGCCTAGACAAACCATGGTTTTCAGGACACCCTCAGAAAACGATAGCGTTGGACTTTTGATAACAGCCTGTTTATGCTCCCCACCACCTAAAAATAAAAAATAGTTATGGGGAATAATGAATAATAAACTGAAGACCAAGAGTGCGCAGACAGTGGATCTCAGGCAAACCAATATGCTCCCTGAGCAGGAGGTTGCATCATGAGTTATTTTACCGAAGAGCGTTTAATGATTCAGGAAGCAGCCAGAAAATTTAGCCGTGATGAAGTGCTTCCACTGGCTAACAAACTGGACCCGGAAAAAGGTATTTTTCCTGACAGCCTGATCGAAAAACTGGCTGATGCAGGCTACTTTGGGATCAGGATTGCCGAGGAGTACGGTGGCCTTGGGCTGGGTTGTTTTGAATTTTGCCTGATTGCCGAGGAGATGTCTCGCGGCTGGATGAGCGTTGCCAGCCTGATCGCCCGCGGGAGTGTGATCAACCCAAAGTATCTTCCTGAAGATGTGCGTAGCGATCTGATGCCACGGATCGCTGCGGGTAAATTTTTAACTGCACTGGCTCTGTCGGAGCCTGACGCGGGTTCCGATGTTGCCAACATCACCTGCCGTGCAGTAAAAGATGGTGACTCCTGGGTAATCACCGGCAACAAATACTGGTGCACCTTCGCCGATGGTGCTGATGCGATTTTAGTGATTGCACGGACCGGTAAGCTGGACCCTAAAGCTCGCCACAAAGGTCTAAGTGCATTCCTGGTCGAAAAGCCACGCGGACAACTGCCTGAAAATGTTAAAGGCAACAAAATCAACAAGATTGGTTACTTTGGCTGGAACACCTTTGAACTGGCGTTTGATGGTTGCCGCGTACCTGCCGAAAAGATGGTCGGTGAAGAGGGCAAGGCGTTCTACATGATCGGAAGTATGCTGGAATTAGGCCGAGCACATACCGCTGCTCGCGCTATTGGACTGGCTCGAGGAGCGCTTGAGGATGCTCAGGAGTACTGCATGGAGCGTCGACAGTTCGGCCAGGCCATCGGGGAGTTCCAGGCTATCCGCTTCAAAATCGCAGAGATGGCCACTCAAATAGAGGCTTCACGCCAGCTGATGTATTTCGTCGCAGACGCCATAGACACGGGCAATCGTTGTGACCTGCAGGCATCAATGGTGAAACTGCTGGCCAGTGAGATGTCTGAGAAGGTCACCAGTGAAGCACTGCAGATTTTGGGTGGCGCAGGCTATACAACTGATTACGCAGTTGAACGCTACTGGCGAGACGCACGCCTGACGAAAATTTTTGAGGGCACATCAGAAATTCAAAAAAGAATCATATCCGATACAATTTTAGGTCGATAAGAGAACACATATAGGCAGAACAAATACTTTTTTATTTCGGACAAACATTAAACTATCACTAATGAATAATAACAATAAATAGTGAGCTGAAGGTCAACCTGGCATACCCAAGGCTTCAATCAAAAGGGTGAGCTAGTCGTAGACTTCAAGCAAACCAATATAATCACTGTGCGAGAGGTTAAAGCATGAGCTATTTTACTGAAGAGCGTTTAATGATTCAGGAGGCAGCAAGAAAATTCAGTCATGACGAGGTATTTCCACTGGCTAATAAACTGGACCCGGAAAAAGGCCTTATTCCTCCCAGCCTGTTCGATAAACTAGGGGACGCAGGCTATTTTGGTATCACTGTTCCTGAAGAATACGGTGGTCTTGGGCTGGGCTGTTTTGAGTATTGTCTGATTGCAGAAGAGATGTCTCGCAGCTGGATGAGCGTTGCCAGCCTGATCGCTCGAGGGAATAGCATGCTCACTCAGGAGTCAATCTCCAGTGAAATGAAGAATGAGCTGTTGCCGAAGGTAGCTGTGGGCAAGTTTCTAATTGCATTGGCAATGTCCGAACCTAACGCAGGCTCTGATGTGACCAATATCACCTGCCGTGCAGTCAAAGATGGTGATTCCTGGGTGATCACCGGAAACAAATATTGGTGCACTTTTGCTGATGGCGCAGATTCAATAATGGTTATTGCACGAACCGGCAAGATGGATCCTAAAGCTCGCCACAAAGGTCTGAGCGCATTCCTGGTTGATAAACCCCGTGGACAGCTGCCTGAAAATGTCAAAGGCAATAAAATCAATAAGATCGGTTACTTTGGCTGGGACACCTTTGAACTGGCGTTTGATGGTTGCCGTGTACCTGCCGAAAAGATGGTGGGTGAAGAGGGCAAGGCGTTCTACATGATCAGTGGCTTTCTAGAATCTGCCCGGGCACACACCGCTGCTCGCGCTATTGGGCTGGCCCGAGGAGCGCTTGAGGATGCTCAGGAATACTGCATGGAGCGTCGACAGTTTGGCCAGGCCATCGGGGAGTTCCAGGCTATCCGCTTCAAAATTGCAGAGATGGCCACTCAAATAGAGGCTTCACGCCAGCTGATGTATTTCGTCGCAGACGCCATAGACACGGGCAATCGTTGTGACCTGCAGGCATCAATGGTGAAACTGCTGGCCAGTGAGATGTCTGAGAAGGTCACCAGTGAAGCACTACAGATTTTCGGTGGCGCAGGCTATACAACCGATTATGCGGTTGAGCGCTACTGGCGAGACGCACGCCTAACAACAATCTTTGAGGGCACCTCCGAAATTCAAAAAAGAATCATATCCGACAAGATTTTGGGCCGATAAGAGGACACTTTATAGGCACAATAAATATCTTTTTTGTTTCAGCAGAGCATCCACTGATGCCGAATCAAACTCCAGATTTAAGTACACTTTGTGAGTGATCTTCAGAATGTGGTTATAACGAAAATAACCCTGTTTATCCTGCCACCCCGCCGATCGTCGGCGGGGCTCTGTGTTGGGAATAAAGGAAACGTTTAGATTGGACTTTTAGTAACGGCGTGTTTATGCTATCTGCAAACAAATAATAATTGCAAAACAAACAAATAATAATTGCAAAACAAATCAATAA
>CAYYRK010000052.1:2282-15275 GCA_964473915.1 uncultured Pseudomonadales bacterium | reverse complement strand
GTGTAAACTCAACCGCTTTGAGAATTTGCGGATAGTTTGCATCGCGTCGACATGCACCTTTTGAGTTGGTAGTTGGTCCCGGTGTGATGCAGCCCACAATAGCCCAGCACCGCGCTTCTTCAAGAGTGATCTGCCCAGGATACTGGGAGAGCATAGCCGGGATAACAACCTCATCATTTCGGATGGAGGGGCTGCCCATGCCGGAGCGCATCACTGCAATCAGTCGTCTGAAATCTTTTTTGCTGGTTTTGTTGTTCCAGCGGAACTTACAGTCTGGGTGGTGGAAACGGTAACCGTCCCAGACATCCAGAACCAGCATGGTCAGATCATTCACAGAGCTGGAACCATCGGCATTCAGGCCACCGATAGTGATTGCTGATGCATCTCTGGCACCCTGCGAGGCCATTCCCAGGGCACCGAAACGGCTGGCCATTGCGATCTCATGAAACTTGGATGCGTAAGTGCAGAGGATGTCGCCCGCTTTTTCTCGGGTCAGGCTCTTGTCTTGAATCACGTCTTTTTCGTACCAAGGCCAGAACAAGTTATCAGGGCGGAAGGTGATGTTGGCGCAGGCGGTTTCAATGCAATAGTCAACTACGAAACACGACCAGTAGAGCTGCATCGCTTCCCAGAATGTGCGCGGCGCATTCTCTGACACCCAGTCACAGTTGTCCGCAGCCTGCAGCATCGTCTCTTTGGAGTCTTCATCTGGCATCTGGTCAGCTAACACCCGGGCTTCAGTTGCGTATCGCTTCATCCAGCGCTGGACCCCCTGAACAGTTTTGATGCTCGCTTTGGAATTAATAATATGATCTTCCAGCTCAGCCTTACGTTCTGCAGAGGTGCCATCCATATTCAGTTCCAGCTCAAACTGTTCCATCCGCTTTTGCTTGAGCTCCATGATTCTGTTCAGACCCAATGGCAGGTACCAGTCGTGATCTGGGTTGGCACGAAATCCAGCGCTGCCCACTGGCTCAAAATAGCGGCCAGGCTGCTTGCAGTAGTACATGTTGAATTCGTCTTCGGTAAACTCATCTTTTACCTTGAATACGGCGTTATAATTTTTGGCAAGCTTTTCCAATCGGTTGAATTTCTTGTCATCTAAAACTACTTTTTTGTCACCTTCCCAGACAATAACCTTCTCTTTGCCAGCTTCTGCTTGGCAGTTCACTAGGTTTGTCCACGGGTAGCCCAGTACATCGTAATGAACGCCATGCGTGTCACTGCAGATTCCGCCCAGCAGATGGTCATTGGGTCGGATGTTGACCTGTTGGGTGTCGAGATAACGACAGAGCGCTTCAGCTTGTAGTTCCGCTGGATGAATGTCGGGATTACTTTCGTAAATCTCGGCCAGCAGATCGGCCTTGGTGGCATCCATGTACCATTCTTTATCACTATAGAAATCAGGTGCTTGCGTTTGCGCCTTGTCGGCTACCTCAAAGCGGAATTTCCACATTGCGGGTGTGACTACTTTCCATCCTTCAGGGGTGGGGTTACCGGGAGTGTTTAGTGAAACGCCAGCCTTTGCAGGATCGAGCCTGTAGCTGGTGGCTTTGGTTTTGGTTTTAGCTGTAGTTGTACTCATAGAAATTGCTCCATTTCAGTTGATTGCCCTGAAATCAGACTAACGACGCGTTTGCGTAGCCTTATCTTGGGCTTATTATTGAAAGAAAGAATGATTCTCTCTTTTGCCCTTTGAATGTAAGGAGGAGGTTTTTCGCATATGCACTATTCAGTCAGTACATACATCATAAATAAGTCTGTATACAGGTTCGCTGCGAACAAAAGTCCTTTTAACAACACCTTACTTTCCAAGGATGAATTTTTATTATTAGGCAAAATCTTTGCTAACTAGCAAGAGATCATATCTGTGGCAGTCTGGCCAGCTGGATATGTTCGTGATCGCAGATCTAAATACAATCCGTTCCATTTAGGTGGCTTTCACATAACTTGCTTGCTGTTAGCAAGTCCTACGATATATAACTTGCTGGCTGTTAGCAAGTGGTTATGTTAGCCCCCTCCCAGAAATCCCCCAGATAGAAATTCCTAAAATGTAGAAAGCGGTAGCGGTCGATTTCCGCAAAGGTAACAGACCAGCGCAGGATAACCTGGCATTTATCAAGCGATGCCAATACGTTTTACCGGAGGGCTGCACACTTAAAGCGTTGCGTATTGATGCCGCAGGCTACCAAAAAATCATCCGGTATTGTGATGTACAGGTTCCCCTATCATTTTCTGCTGGCGGACTCTCTTCACAGGGGTGCCAGAAGTTTTGAGTATTTCCTGTGTACACCCGTTGAACAGGGGAGTGTTAACACCATTGGCTCCGCTCTAGCGCTAGAACTGCTTAAAGAGCTAGAATAGCTGCGCAAGCACTTAAGGTAGTGAGGAGGGGGTATGAGTGAGTCATTCCATGTTGTGTGTTCATATTGTAATGCGGTGAATCGAATTCCGGCTGCTCGAATGGTAGAACAACCAAAATGCGGCCAGTGTCATAAGGTTCTGTTTGGTGGGCACCCTGTCGACCTGACAGCCAGTCATTTTCAGAAACAGGTTGCTCGTAGCGATATTCCCCTGTTGGTGGATTTTTGGGCTCCGTGGTGCGGGCCCTGTAAGACGATGGCACCCGCCTTTGAGCAAGCCGCCGTTCAACTTGAACCGCAGGTGCGGTTGGTAAAGGTGAATACAGAAGCTGAGCAAGCGTTGGCCACACAGTATTCTATTCGCAGTATTCCAACTCTCGCGCTCTTTAAAAATGGTCGCGAAGTGGCACGTCTTCCAGGTGCTATGGGTTCAGCTGAGATTGTGCGGTGGGTGCAATCCCATCTTCAATAAGTTTAATGAGGTTGGGTGTGGATAGGTTGCGGAGTCGATAGCCGATGTTGACGGAAATCTCTTTCTCCTGGTCACTGCTGATCTATGTCAGTGAATGGCTGGTGCGGCTGTTTATGTTGGCCGTTTTGATCGAACGCCACCCGCCACGTACAGCGGTAACCTGGTTGCTGGTTATCTTCTTCCTTCCCTGGCCGGGGCTCTTTTTATATCTTTTGATTGGCGAGAACAGGTTGCCGCATCGTCGAATCAGGCTACGCAAGGCGCTACTGGAAAAGTATGATGGTGTACGAAGGCTGGATGTTCTGGGCGCAGCACAGGAGCCCCCCAGGATAGACAAGCGCTTCTTGCCCACCGTCGCATTGGCAGAAAAATTAGGTTTTATGCCGGTCAGATTTGGAAACAGGGTAACTCTGTTGGCTAATACCGATAGAGTGATTAAACAACTTATTGAAGATATAGATGCCGCGCAAAGGCATGTCCATCTACTTTTCTATATTTTTGCAGCAGATGAAACCGGGCAACGCGTTGGAGCGGCGCTAAAACGGGCGGCTATGCGCGGCGTCAAATGTCGGCTTTTGGTTGATGCAGTGGGCTCAAGACAATTTCTCAATCAGGTGGCACCAGACTTGAGGGCCTCAGGTGTTGAACTCTATGCAGCGCTGCCGGTTAGTTTGCTTCGTGCCTGGGTGGCACGGCTTGATCTGCGCAATCATCGCAAGATCGTCGTGATCGATGGCCAAATCGGTTATACCGGGTCGCAAAATATCGTTAATGCAGATTATGGTTACAGGGCGCTGGAATATCACGATCTGATGGTGCGCCTGAATGGGCCGGTAGTGTTGGAGTTGCAAGCGGTTTTTGCCGATGACTGGCATGCAGAAAGCGATCAATTCCTGGAAGATTCAGAACTCTCCCCTGGTGATGCAATCCCATTATTTGAAGGTGGTGATGCGGTGCAAGCATTGCCCAGTGGCCCCCTGTTTCCGGTCGAAAACTACCAGCGGCAGGTTGTGGCCGCTATACATGCTGCGCAAGAACAGGTAACTATCACAACACCCTACTTTTTGCCCGATGAGGTGTTTCTAGAAGCGATGGAAACGGCTGCTTTAAAGGGGGTGCGTGTTGAGTTGATCGTACCGGTAAAATCCAATTATGCATTGGTTGGCCTTGCCGCGTGCGCCTACTATGAGCAGTTGCTGAGTTGTGGCGTCAGTATCTATCTGTTTCATGAAGGGCTGCTTCACGCCAAAAGTATGACCATAGATGACTCCATTGCTTTTTTAGGTTCGAGTAATTTTGATATCCGTTCATTTGCGCTTAATTTTGAAATAAACATGATTTTTTATGGCATTGAATTTACGGAAAAATTACGCGAGCAGCAGGCGTTTTTTCGCGAAAACTCTGAGCGATTATCGTTGAGTGAATGGCAAAAAAGACCCGCATATAAGCGGGTTATGCAGAACGTTTTTCAATTGCTAAGCCCTGTGCTGTGAGAGGGAGAGGAATAATTTAGAAGGTGACAACCTGCTTGAAAAACGCTGCAACAGAGTTTAGGATGATGGCAATCAGGAAATTAATAAATAAAATTAAAATATGCAATGAGCGAGGGGAACATGGTCAATCCGTGCCTCAAACTGTGTGTTGTATGGTAGCCTGAACACCCCCGGCGATTGCTGAATTTAATATCATAAAATCAATCTAATAAAGATTTATTGACAGTATTATCAATGAGATATGCGTTGGTATAAATCCACCTCGGGGGGGGGTTATGAACAATGATGAACGCAAAACACCGTCAGGCATTCCACTAAAGGCCTATTACACTCAGCAAGACTTTGCAAAAACAACGGCTGCCATTAAAGATGATCTTCCAGGGCAGGGAGACTTTACTCGAGGAATTTTCTCCACCGGGTTTCGCCAAGCTCCCTGGATGGAAAGCCTGGCCTGTGGCTATAGCTTGCCAGAAGAGACTAACAAGCGAGCCAAATATCTTGCCAGTGTAGGTCAGCAGGGGTTTGAGGGGCGTGCTTCTATCAACCTGGTGTTTGATCGCCCCACTTTTTGTGGACTGGACAGCGATCACCCTATGGCTACCGCCGAAGTAGGGAATATCGGGGTTATCATAGACTCTGTGCATGACATGGAGCGTTTATTCAAAGACTTTGATCTGGATATGCTCAATGTTGGCTTTATCGTTGACCGCTCTGGCCCATTCATAATGGCCATGTACCTTGCCCTGGCCGACAAACTGGGTTTCGATAGAAAAAAACTGAGGGGTATCGTCACTAACAACCCGCTTACCGATATGTTCTGCAGCAAGACACCTATGTTTCCGGCTGATGCCTGCATGAAATTGATGATCGATACGTTCAAATTCTGCTCGGTGGAGACCCCGCTCTTTAACCTGTGTCGTATCAATGGCTACAATACACGGGAGTCGGGCAGTGATGCCATTCAGGAGGTTGGTTTTAACCTGGCTATAGCACGAGCGATTGTAAGTGCCGGTGTCGAAGCTGGAGTCAGTGCCACTGATATGGCGAAGCGCATCAACTTCCAGTTTTCTCAGGGCGTACATTTCTTTGAGGACATCTGCAAAATCCGGGCTGTACGCAGAATGTGGTCAACTATGCTACGAGAAGAGTTCGACGTTACAGATGAAAAAGCACGCCGCTTGAAAATTCATATGCAAACCTCTGGTTCAAGCCTCACAGCCCAGGAGCCAGAAAATAATATCGCTCGTATTGCACTGCACACCGCCCAGAGCGCAATAGCGGGTACTCAAAGTATTCACATCGCCTCCTACGATGAAGCTTTGGGAATTCCAACGGAGGAATCTGTACGCATAGCGATCAAAACCTCTAAGTTGATAATGGAAGAGGTTGGATTAGCTGATGTGGTGGATCCGCTAGGTGGGTCCTATTATGTTGAATCATTGACTGATGAAATTGAACAACGTGTCCTGAAGGTGATGGAGGAGGTTGAAGCGGTCGGCGGTGTGATTAAGGCATTAAATAGTGGCTATTTTGAACAGGAGATCGCAAATACTGCCTACCTTGCACGCAAGGAGTTTGATGCAGGTGAAAGAGTCGTTGTAGGTGTCAATAAATATCGAGAGGAGGAGAGCGCTGGGTTTGGTAAGGTTGTATTTCGTCCTGATAATGAGGTTTCTCAGTTGGCGATTGAACGTGTAAGAAAGCTTCGATCCGAGCGCGATCAGAGCAAAGCACAGCAAGCCATTGAGTCTATCAAGGAAGCGCTTCGTAATGATCAGCCGGTGATGCCACGTTATATCGATGCTGCTAAGGCTGACGTTACACTGGGTGAGATGGTGAGCGCTGTAGAAGAGATCGTAGGCTGCTATAAATACGCTCCAATTACTGCCAATATTTCTTAATATAAGAGGTTCACTATGAAAAAAAGTAAGCCTATACGAGTTCTTCTGGCCAAGCCTGGCCTGTGTACCCATGAGTCTGGCGTCAAACTGTTGGCTGCAGGTTTACGAGATGCCGGTATGGAGGTGATCTATACCGGCGTATTTCAAACCACGGAAGCTATCACGCAGATCGCTATGGAAGAGGATGTAGACATAGTGGGGCTCAGTTTTCTCAATGGTGGTCATGTACAGTTGACAGAAGCTGTCGTTAACGCCCTGAATGAAGCTGGTCTTGGCAGTAAGCCTGTCATTGTCGGAGGTATTATTCCAGAAGTTGATCTGCCATTACTACGAGGTGTGGGCGCTAAAGGGATCTATGCCCCAGGTACAACGGTTGCGACCATAGCAGAAGATATCGTGAAACTGTTGCAATGATTCTGCAACGTACCTCTGGATCACAAAAATCTGAGCAATACTTTGATCTGCCCGTAAAATATCGTGGTCAGAAGTTCCTGAATTTCCCCGTGCACTCTGAAGTGTTGCGCATCTTTTTCATAATAGATTAACCCTAAGCTCAATAGCCCTCCGGGATGATCGCTATTGATATTCCGGTAATAACTATCTGTCGTACAGGTGCTAATCATGTTAACTCCAATCTGCAAACAATTAGGTCTTGGCTTTCCCATCTTCGCTTTTAGTCACTGTCGTGACGTTGTCGTTGCTGTTTCCAAAGCTGGGGGTATCGGTATTTATGGTGGCGCGCTCTCTTCTGCCGAACAGGTGGAAATTGATATCCGATGGATCGAAGAACAACTGAAAGATCTCCCTTATGGGGTGGATCTGATGTTACCGAAAAAATATGTTGAAACTAAAGAGTCAGAGATTCAAGCACACCTGCCTGAGCAACATCGCCGTTTTCTCGATGGCATAATGGAACGCTATGGTGTCCCTGAATTAAGTAGCGAAGGGGGTGATGTTGGCGGGTTACTGGGTGACGCAAAATTTACGCCTGAACAAAATGCTGCCATTTTGAATGTAATGTTCAAGTACAACCCTAAAATTTTTGTTTCGGCTTTAGGTACCCCTCCGGCGGATGTGATTGAACGCTGCCATGCCAAGGGTATGTTGGTCGGCGCACTGGCGGGAAAAGCCAAACACGCCATCAACCATAAAAAAGCGGGTGTGGATGTGATTATTGCCGCTTCAATTGAAGCGGGGGGGCATACAGGCGAACTCGGGAGCATGGTATTAATTCCCGAGGTGGTGGATGCGGTTGCACCCACACCGGTACTTGCTGCGGGGGGTATCGGGCGAGGTCGACAGATGGTGGCAGCGATGGCCCTGGGTGCTCAAGGTGTTTGGTGTGGTTCCGTTTGGTTAACCTCCACTGAGTCAGACGTGCTACCACTGGTTAAAGAAAAACTGCTGGCTGCAGAATCTGACCAAACCTCCCGTTCGCGTTGCTTTACCGGCAAGCATGCGCGCTTTTTGAAAACCGCCTGGACTGAGGAGTGGGACAATCCTGAATCACCTGACCCACTCCATGTTCCCATGCACACTGCACTGATTGGAGACAGTATAAAACGTATCTCTGCCGCAGTAGCTTCAGGTAAAACCGATGCGGAACATGGCGCTGGCGCACTGATCAGCACGCCAGTGGGGCAGATCGTTGGGCGCATGAACTGTGAGGTGTCCAGCCGCGAAATTGTGAGGGAGATGGTAGAGGAGTTTGCCGGGACCGTTATGAACCTGTCTACTTTGTTTGATGAAGAGTAATCTATCCTCTAAAGGTTCTGATATGGATAAAAAAGATGATCTTGCAACTCTGCTGGAGCAGCTTTTTGCGGGTAAGCGAATCGCACTTGCCCGCGCAATTAGCCTGGTAGAAAACCAGGCTGAAGAATCTGCTGGAATACTCAGTGCTATCCAATCGAAGTTGGGGCAAGCCATGGTCATCGGCTTTACCGGTCCTCCTGGTGTGGGCAAGTCCACCCTGATCAACTCTTTTGTCAAGGCGTTGCGCAGTCGTGATCTGAACGTAGGCATTATCGCAGTAGACCCCTCCAGCCCGATAAGCGGAGGGGCAATCCTTGGTGATCGTATTCGTATGGCCGAGCATACTTTTGATGAAGCTGTTTTTACCCGTTCACTGGCCTCTCGAGGCCACCTGGGAGGGCTTTCACGTATGACCTTGCAAATCGTCGACCTCATGGATGCCAGCGGTCGGGATGTTGTGCTTATCGAAACCGTTGGAACTGGCCAGTCCGAGGTAGAGGTTGCTCAAGTAGCAGAGATCAAAATCGTCGTTTCCGCTCCAGGGCTTGGAGATGATATACAGGCTATTAAATCGGGTATTTTAGAGATCGCAGATATTTTTGTGGTTAATAAAAGTGATATGCCATTAGCTGACAGTACGGTGCGTTATCTACAGAGTATGCTGCAGTTGCGTGGGCCCAACTTGCCAGAGGTGCCAATTGTTAAAACAACCGCTACCGATGGTGACGGCGTTAATGCGCTTGTGGGTGAGGTGTTCAAGCGTTATCAATCGGGGGCACGTACTATAGCTCGAGACACCCAGCAGGCTATACGGCAATCGGTGGCCGAAGCTACGGCCCATCATATAAAAGAGCTTGTTCAAAGTAGCGATAATCCCATCGCCGAAGATATCTGCAATCAAGTTCGTCAAGGTGCCCTCAGCTTTGAGGCTGCGGCCAAGCTGCTTGTGGCCACTCCTGAGTTCACACAGGGTGATAGCACTCTATAAAACAGGTTCGTTGCCACGTGGTTGAGCGTTTCTTTGGCCGTTTAAACGATGGCTGGTGACTAAAATCATCCAATCAACATGTGCCACCGCTGTATTTTTTAGGTTGAAAACGATAGGTTTATATGCTTTAGTTATCCGTAACAGGGTGTGTTTATGATTCGTATTGTAGGTATAGTATTGGTTATTTGGGGGCTGATGGTTCAGCCGCTGATGGCTGCTGTGCCTGTACAACCTGGTGATAATGGTATTTATTCCAGGGTAGTTTTGGCCACGAGCATATCGCCCCATGCAAAGTTGAATGATAAACCTGATCAAGATATCAGCGAATCGTCAAAAACTTCCCGTTGTGAAGAGAGCATGGATCTCTCATCAGAGCATTGTGATGATGATTGTGACCCCGGTTGTGGTAATAGTGGATTATGCACCTCTTCCTGTGTGGCTACTGGGGTTGTAGTGATCCAAATAACAGCGCTCAACTTCAGTCTTCAAAATAGTACCCGGATAACCACAAATTCTAAAGCGCTGGTCTACAGACCGCCCTCTCCTGTCTTTCACCCTCCCAAATATTCCTGATTTTCCAAAAAGGTACGGCTGTGCCTGATATTTCGAACTTTGCACAGGCCTGCTGGCCTAATCCGGATGATTTATAAACGATCCGGGCTAAGTATTACACCAAGTTTTAAGGTTGAATAGTCCAGTGACGCTTGTTCGTATTTAGCGCTTGGAACATATTGGAAAATAACTATGCCTTACCCACAGATGGTTATATCTGAGCACCACAACGCATTATCTTGTGCAGTGATAATTCTAAAATCTTCAGTACGTCTAATCGTTTCTGCGTTCTCCAGGTACAGGCTTGTTGTGAGTCTTATAGCCCTGGTGCTAGCGGTCAATACTCTGCACGCCAGCGAGCCAGTACATATTAAAGTTTTGACTGTAAATTCGGCTGTTGACCTTGCCGTTCGTGATAACCCTAACCTGGCTGCAATGCAGGCACGTTACCAGGCGTTGACGGAGATACCCTCACAAGTGGGCACGTTGCCGGACCCCACAATCAACTTTAATGCGATGAATTTTCCTGCTGATAATTTTGATAGAGACCAGGAGCCTATGACTCAGCTTCAGATTGGCTTTAGTCAGGCATTCCCTTTTCCGGGAAAACTGGGTTTGAAGGAAGAGGCAGCACAATACGATGCACAGGCGATCGGATATTCAGTGGATGAGGTTCGCCTACAGCTCATTAAAAAGGTAAAGAGCCGATGGTGGCAACTCTATTATCTGGATCGTGCGCTGGAGACGGTGGATCTTAACCGGGCGCTGTTGCGTCAGTTTATTACGGTCGCAAAAATCAAATATGAGACGGGCAAAGGTCTACAGCAGGATGTTTTGCTATCACAACTGGAACTGTCAAAATTGATGGATCAAAAGATTCAATTACAAGCGACACGACGTAACCGGGCTATCGGGCTTAATGTTTTGATGGATCGGCCCGCCAATAATCAATTGATATTGCCGGAGCAGGTACTGATGCAGATGCCAACGCTTGCTGATGAAAATCTACTGTACCATAAGGCAGAGTCCAGCCGTCCCTGGTTAAAACAGATGGGAACTCAGGTTGATGCGGCACGGTCTCGCCTTGATCTGGCCAAACGTGACTATTATCCTGATTTCAAATTGGGAATGACCTATGGCGATCGTACTGGCGATAATCCACTACCGCGAGGTGGGGCTCGCTCAGACTTTATTTCTGTGATGGTGGGGGTGACAATTCCTTTGTATGCACCTCGTAAACAGTCGAAGGCCATATCACAGAGAAGCCGCGAACTACAAAAAACCCATTACGCATTGCTTGATAAAAAGGGCCTGGTAATGGCCGCAATCTCTTCGGCTGTTACCGATTATCATCGTGCCAGGCAACAATTTTCGCTCTTTGGCAGCGGTATTGTGCCTCAGGCACAGCAAACTGTCGCCTCTATGTTGGCAGGTTATCAGGTTAGTGAAGTTGATTTCCTTAATCTGGTTCGCAGTCAAATAACGCTCTTCAATTACCAGCTGCAATACTGGAAGGCGTTGAGTGATGCCAAGCAAGCATTGGCGGCTCTGGAAGCTGCTGTTGGTGAGGAATCTGTTTATGAATAAATTGACGCTATTAATCGCTGTCCTGATGCTGGTCATTGGTGTTGGCGTAGGCTATTGGCTATCGGGCAACGAGGGTTCTTCTACGTGGGTGGTTGAAGAGGAAAACCAAGCCCTCTTTTACAGAAATCCGATGAACCCTGAAATAACCTCACCAGTACCGATGAAAGATTCCATGGGTATGGACTATCTCCCCGTTTATGCTGATAACCAAAAAAGCGAAGTGGCTGGTACGGTAAAAATTGATCCGGTGGTGGTGCAAAATATGGGTGTGCGAACCGCAATAGCCCGGCAAACATCGATCAGCCGAACGATTCGCGCCCTGGGTCGAGTGGGCTTTGATGAGGAGCGCATGGTTCGTTTGCACCCGAAAATTGAGGGCTGGATAGAATCGATAAGCGTTAATAAAACTGGGCAAAAAGTCTCTGAAAACGATATGTTACTGAGCATCTATTCACCAAAACTGGTCTCTACTCAGCAAGAATATCTGTTGGCACTGAATAACTTGTCAATTTTGGAAAAGAGTCCCTTTGATGAGATCAAACAGGGAGCAAAGGATCTGGTCAACAGCTCTCGTGAACGGTTGCTGTTGCTCGATGTCCCCGAACATCAAATCCAAGAGTTGGAAAAAACCCGAGAGATCAAAAAGGGGTTACATATCCACTCGCCAGTAGCGGGTACGGTCATTCGTATTGGCTCACGCCGGGGGCAATATGTTACGCCAGAAACAGAACTTTATATGGTGGTCGACCTGAGCCAGGTGTGGGTCTATGCCGATGTGTACGAATATGAACTGCCCTGGGTTAAGCCTGGTGATGCGGTCAAGATGACCCTGGCCTCTGCGCCCGGTAAAACTTTCACAGGCTCCCTTGCCTATGTCTACCCCTATGCCGAATCCAAAACACGGACCACCAAGGTACGCCTGATTTTTGATAACGATGAACTATTGCTACGCCCGGACATGCTTGCAGAGGTCAGTATTCAATCCGATACCCAAAAGGAGAGGGTGGTGATACCTGCTGAAGCCATTATTCGTACGGGGGGGCGTACACAGGTCTTTGTGGTGCGAGGCCCAGGGAAATTTGAACCCAGAGGGGTCAAGCTAGGCATTGAATCCAATGGACGCGTTGCAGTGCTGGAGGGGATTAAGGCGGGTGATGAGGTAGTGACCTCTGCTCAATTTCTGCTGGACTCTGAGTCCAAGTTGCGTGAAGCCATCGCCAAGATGATGGAGGTGTCAAAGAGTTCAGAGAATAGCCATGAAAGTAATCAGGAGCTAATGAGTGATCCTGAGGGGATAGATCATTCCGGCGCGGGTGTGACAAAGCACTCTGAAATGCAAATGAACGATCACTCCGGCAGGGAACAGCCTGAACCGATGGATCACTCAGCGCATGGAGCACAAAGCCATGATTAACGCCATTATCAACGCCTCCTTGCGAGATCGTTTCATGGTCTTGATTATTACAGTTATTATTGCGCTGGCGGGATTGTTTGCCTATAAAAACACGCCATTGGATGCGATCCCGGATCTATCGGATGTGCAGGTCATCGTATTCACAAAATATCCGGGCCAGTCACCCCAGGTGGTGGAGGATCAGGTGACCTATCCCCTGACCACGTCGATGTTAGCAGTCCCCAAAACCAAGGTGGTCAGAGGTTATTCATTTTTCGGTATCTCCTTTGTTTACATCATTTTTGAAGATGGTGTTGATATGTATTGGGCACGCTCTCGGGTACTGGAATCGTTGAATTATGTCAGTGGTCGCCTGCCGCAAGAGATTACCCCAACGCTAGGGCCAGATGCCACCGGAGTTGGCTGGATCTATGAATATGCGTTGGTAGACAGAACCGGCAGGCACGACCTGGCACAACTGCGTTCTCT
>CAYYRK010000052.1:0-2182 GCA_964473915.1 uncultured Pseudomonadales bacterium | reverse complement strand
GAGCGCGCTGTTAACAGCCTTAACACCTCACTGATGCAGGAACTGGTCATCGTTAGCTTGGTGGTTATTCTGTTTCTACTGCATGCACGTTCTGCATTTTTAGTCATTATCACTTTACCACTGGGTATTCTGATGGCCTTTATCGTGATGCGCTTCCAGGGTTTGAATGCCAATATTATGTCTCTGGGCGGCATTGCGATCACCATCGGTACCATGGTCGATGGCGCTATCGTTATGGTTGAGAACGCCCACAGTCGGCTAGCCCGGGCCCGTGAAAACAGGGGCCGTGAACTGACACGAGATGAGCATTGGAAAACCATCGGTGAATCCTGTCGAGAAGTAGGCCCTGCGTTATTCTTTTCGCTGATGGTGATTACGGTGTCGTTCCTACCAATTTTTACTATGCAGGCGCAAGAGGGACGCATGTTCAGCCCGCTGGCTTTTACCGCTACCTACGCGATGGCCGCCTCTGCTATTTTGGCCATCACATTGGTGCCGGTGATGATAGGCTATTTTTTGAGAGGTAAAATTATTGCCGAACATAAAAACCCGATAAATCGTCTTCTGCACACACTGCATACACTGGCATTGACCATGGCGATGAAAAAGCGCAGTTTTACAGTGCTGTTAGCTGTGGGGTTGTTGGCCGTGACCTACTACCCCTATTCAAGGCTGGGTAGCGAGTTTATGCCACCGTTAGATGAAGGCGATATTCTCTATATGCCCACCACCTTCCCCGGCATCTCTATTACCAAGGCTAAAGAGCTATTGCAGCAGACCGATAAAATTCTTTATACCTTTCCTGAGGTTCATCATGTCTTCGGTAAAGTGGGCCGTGCTGAATCAGCAACCGATGCTGCGCCCTTATCCATGATCGAGACTACGGTGCGATTAAAGCCAAAAGAGGAATGGCCAGACCCGCGAAAATCTACTAAGGAATTGATGCGGGAGATGGATCAAGCGATACAGTTCCCCGGTTTGGCTAACGCCTGGACGATGCCGATTAAAACCCGAATTGATATGTTATCAACGGGGATAAAAACACCCGTAGGCATCAAAGTGTCTGGGCCGGACCTGACTGTGTTGCAACAGATTGCGCAGGAGATTGAGCAAGCCATGAAAATGTTGCCTGAAACCACCTCGGCTTTTGGAGACAGGGCGGTGGGCGGTTACTACCTGGATTTTGATATTAATCGTGAAAAAGCGGCGCGTTATGGCCTGACGGTGGGTGCCGTGCAGGATGTAATTCAAACGGCTATTGGCGGCATGAATATTACTGAAACTGTCGAAGGGCTTGAACGCTACCCGGTGAATCTGCGTTATCCGAGAGAGTTGCGCGACGATTTAGAGACCCTCAAACGGGTATTGATTCCAGCTCCAACGGGAGTGCAAATCCCCCTGACGATGGTGGCGGATATTAATTATAACCGTGGCCCCGCAGTGATTAAGAGTGAAAATGCTCGGCCTAACGCCTGGGTTTATATTGATATTTCGACCTCAGATATTGGTGGTTTTGTTGCCCGTGCGAAGCGTGTGCTGGATGAGCAGGTCACAGTCCCTTCAGGGTATACCATTACCTGGTCAGGGCAGTTTGAATATATGGAACGAGCGGCAGCACGTTTGAGTGTTGTAGCGCCGGTGACCTTGTTGATCATCTTTTTGCTGCTGTATCTCAATTTTCGCAACCTTACTGAACCCTTGATTGTGATGATATCGATCCCGTTTGGTTTGGTGGGTGGTATATGGCTTATCTATATCAATGACTACAACATGTCAGTTGCGGTTGCTGTTGGCTTTATCGCGTTGGCCGGAATGGCCGCAGAAATAGGTGTGCTGGTCTTGAGCTTTATCGATACCGAAATTGCCCAGCGGCGTGGTGCAACCCATACGCGGCTGACATTTGACGAGGTAAAGGAAGCAGTGGTGTCGGCAACATCAAAACGCGTACGCCCCGTGGCGATGACGACCATATCAACAATGGCGGGTTTGATCCCTATTATGTTGAGTAGTGGTACAGGGTCCGATGTGACACACCGTATTGCCGCACCCATGCTGGGAGGGATGTTGACAGTCACCATACTCAATCTCCTGCTGTTGCCAGTCATCTATAGCTTTATTTTACAGCATCGGGAAAAAAACAGATTAGAAGGGTGATAATCCTAGATTCCTCAGTTGACCGCTC
>CAYYRK010000051.1:0-15506 GCA_964473915.1 uncultured Pseudomonadales bacterium | reverse complement strand
TTCAAGTCACAGATAGACGCGTTTCGTTCCAGTTTAGCCCGGCAATTGGGTGACCACGAGCCCGGTTACGCCAATAGCGGAATCATAACGGCGCTGCTGATCGGGATCAAGGACGGGATCAGTCCGAAATTATGGCAGCTGTTTACCAAAACAGGGACAAACCATCTGTTTGTTATCAGTGGACTCCATGTCGGTTTTGTTGCGCTTTGCGCCGGGTGGTTTTCCCTGATGCTGTCACGTGTGTTGCTGCTGGGTCCTCCCGCGATAGCTGCACAGCAAATTGCTGCGAGTAGCGCACTGCTGGCGAGTTTTATCTACTGCGCTCTGGCGGGATTTTCGCTGCCGACCCAAAGGGCCATGATTATGTTAGCGGTGATGCTGGCTGGTAAATTATTTAAAAGACAGACCGATGCATGGACCGGCTATTGCGTGGCGTTATTTTTGGTGCTGTTACTGGACCCCCTTGCGGCTCAGACTGCAGGGTTCTGGTTATCTTTTGGTGCTGTAGCCGTACTCCTGTATGGCTACTCTGGCTACTGTAACAACCAGGGGGCCTGGTGGCGCTGGGGTAGGCCGCAATGGATTATCTTTATTGGATTTATTCCGGCACTGCTCGGATTTTTTTTCCAGTTTTCCCTGGTTTCACCACTGGTTAATGTGTTGGCTGTTCCCCTGGTGGGTTTTCTGATTGTCCCACTGTGTTTGTTGGGCGGTTTGTTGATGATCTTCAGTGAAGCGTGGGCATCGCCCTTTTTTTGGGGTGCGGATCTGGCTATTAGTGGTTTAATTTGGGGAATGGAGTCTGTTGCTCAGTGGCCCGGTGCATTGTGGCAGGCTCGAGTTGACTCTTTTAAACTGGTGTTGATGCTGGCAGGTGTCTTACTGTTATTGGCACCGCGTGGGTTGCCGTTGCGCTGGCTGGGTTTTATCCCGCTATGCTCAGCTCTTTTGCCGGGCAATAATGGTTTGAAAACGGGTGAATACAGGGCTGCTATTCTTGACGTAGGGCAGGGGTTGGCCGTCGTGCTTGAAACAGCGAATCGAACGCTGGTTTATGATGTGGGTGCAAAATATACTGATCGTTTTAATGCGGTGGATGCCGTGTTGCTGCCCTACCTGCGGTTTCGCAGTGTTGCTCAACTAGATCTGGTGCTGATCAGCCACAGTGATAATGATCATGCGGGGGCTCTGCCCTACCTGCTCGAAGCTATGGCGGTTAACCAGATTGTTTCCGGATCTGAATTGGGACTTGAAGACCGGCCGGTTACCGGTTGTGCCGCGGGTGAAACCTGGCGTTGGGATGGCGTGGAATTTAAGGTGATGCAGGCCCCAAAAACTGCCTGGAATAATGAAAATAATCGCTCCTGTGTCTTGAGGGTGACAAACGGTTATACCAGTTTGCTTCTGTCAGGAGATATTGAGGTGGCGGCTGAAAGGGCGCTGCTGAGTCAGCAGGGGCAAGCATTACAGTCTGATATTCTACTGGCTCCACATCATGGCAGTAATACTTCATCGAGTCCGGAGTTTATAGACAGGGTCCGACCCGATACCGTCATTTATAGCGTGGGTTACAGAAATAGATTTAAACACCCGCGTGAGAAAGTAGTGAGGCGATACCGGGCAAGAGGTGTTAGGGAGCTGGACAGCGCGTCGTCTGGAGCGATCATGATTACTGCGGTGGTGGATAATCCTCCAGAAATAGAGGAACAGCGAAAAACTTTTCACCGCTATTGGTTCTGAATAAAAACCAAACTATGCTAGAGTAACGCACGATTTACACAAGATGACTGAGGTGGATACCTTGCTGGAAATGATCAAATCGGGTGGCTGGTTGATGCTGCCTATTCTGCTTTGTTCTATTGTATCTTTGGCGATCATCATCGAGCGTTTTTGGACGCTGCGTTCGGGGAGAGTAGCACCGTCAAATCTGTTGGGAACCGTTTGGGGGTGGATGCGTGAAAACGAATTGACGGCAGAGCGGATGCGAGATCTGCGAACCAAAACTCCCTTGGGGAAGATACTGGCAGCAGGCCTGTCCAACTCCAGATATGGCCGTGAAATCATGAAGGAGGGCATTGAGGAAGTGGCCGGTCATGTGGTGCATGAGATGGAACGTTACCTTAGCACGCTTGGGACCATCGCAGTGATCACTCCATTGCTAGGCTTGCTAGGTACTGTGATCGGCATGATCAAGGTGTTTTCTGCGATTATGATTCAGGGGACGGGTAATGCCAGCGTATTGGCGGGGGGTATCTCCGAAGCCTTGATTACCACCGCAGCGGGTTTGAGTGTGGCCATTCCTACCGTCATGTTTCATCGCATGTTTCAGCGCCGGATAGAGGAACTGGTGGTTAATATGGAGCAGGAGGCCGTTAAGCTGGTGGATGTTTTTCACGGGGACAGAGGCAAAAAGCCAAAAAGTCAGGGCGAAAGTGAACAGAGCGGTGGATAGCTAACAATGAAGTTTCGTCACCAGCGGCCAGAGGAGGTCAGTGTCAATATCACACCACTGATTGATGTCGTTTTTATCTTGCTGATTTTCTTCATGATTTCAACCACCTTCAAGAAGGAGTCTCATATTGAACTGAGCCTGCCCAAGGCGAGTTCGGAACTGGCTCAAAACGAACAGGAAAAAATTGAGATCATTATTGGAGCCCAGGGTGCTTATGCCGTTAATGGTATGGCTCTGCTGAATAATGATGTTGGGACTTTGAAAAGAGCGATTAACAAGGTCTCCACAGATACCCAGCTTCGAGTCATTATATCTGCCGATGCCCAGGCACCTCATCAGGCTGTTGTGTCTGCAATGGATGTGGCAGGGCAGCTGGGTTTTAGCCGTTTAAGTATCACCACGCTGCGGGAGAATTCGTCTGAATAACCAGGGCCCTGTTTTTTGAAAAGTTTGAATGAGAGCTGGTATTCAAAGCGGGGTTGGACGCAGAGCCTGAAACCACTATCCGCGATCTTTGCCTGGGGGGTGACAAAACGGCGCAGCGCCTACCAAGAGGGTAGACGCAGGGTTTGGAAGGCTCCGGTACCCGTGTTGGTGGTGGGCAATATTTGTGTTGGTGGTGTTGGCAAAACACCCCTGGTGGCAGAACTTTGTGCCATTTTGTCTCGACAGGGTTGGCGCCCAGGCATCGTCAGCCGTGGTTATGGAGGAAAGGCCAGTAGCTACCCCTGCCGGGTAACTGACAGCTCTCAGGCTCAGGAGTGTGGCGATGAACCACTGCTGCTACACCGTAAAACGGGTTGTCCGGTCGTGGTTGCCCCGGAGCGGGTCTCTGCTAGCCAATATCTATTAAAAGAAACTGATTGCAACCTGATTATCAGTGATGATGGCCTACAGCATTATGCTCTGGCAAGAGATATCGAGCTTGCAGTGGTGGACGGTTCAAGAGGGCTGGGTAATGGTCAGATGATACCAGCGGGGCCGCTGCGAGAGCCAGAAGAGCGGTTGGATGAAGTCGATTTTCTGCTGATTAACGGAACCGGCTTTGTATCCAACAGACCCTCATGGGAGATGAACCTGCAACCTGGCCAGTTGGTCAATCTGGTGAGTAAAGAGCAGCTTAGTGCCGATGCCTTAGTTGGTCAGGGGGCTGTGCATGCGGTTGCTGGAATCGGTAACCCGAAGCGTTTTTTTGAAAGCCTTGAAAATCTAGGTTATACACTGGAAACCCATGAGTTTAGAGACCACCATCCATTTGAGGCTAAAGATATCTGGTTTGGAGATAGCAGACCCGTTATTATGACCGAGAAAGACGCGGTGAAATGTGATAATTTTGCTAACCAAAATTGCTGGTATCTACAGGTGACGGCGCAGTTGGAAATGGGGTTTGAACGCGAGTTGCTGGCGCAGCTTGCTGCACTACAATAAATTGTTTTTGGGGGCTGGTTGTTAAGCCCTGAGAGTGGAGTGAATGGATAAAAGATTACTGGATATACTGGCGTGCCCCCTGTGTAAGGGTGAGTTGCACTATGAAAAGGACAACCAGGAGCTGATCTGTAAATTCGATGGGCTTGCGTATCCGATACGTGACAATATCCCGGTGATGCTTGAAGAGGAGGCCAGAACTCTGTCGACCCAAGAACGCCTCGATAAAAACAGCTGATTAATAGATTACCGATGAGTTACACCATTGTTATTCCCGCGCGCTACGCTTCATCCAGGTTACCGGGTAAGCCCTTGCGCGCTATTTGCGGTAAACCCATGATTCAGCGGGTCTTTGAGCAGGCCCAAAAAAGCGCTGCTGACTCGGTGATTGTTGCCACGGATGATCAGCGTATTCAAGCGGTCTCTCAAGAGTTTGGGGCGCGAGTCTGCATGACCTCGGTTGATCATCTTTCAGGTACTGACCGGTTGCAGGAGGTAGCCAGCCAGCTGGGATTTACTGACGACCAGGTGATTGTTAATGTGCAGGGCGATGAGCCCCTGTTGCCGCCAGAAAATATTGATCAGGTCGCTAAACTACTGCTGGATAACCCCGAGGCCGGGATTGCAACACTCAGTGTACCGATCCAGTCACGGCAGGAACTATTTGACCCCAATGTGGTGAAAGTGGTGACCGACCACAGTGGCGCAGCGCTTTATTTCAGTCGAGCCGTTGTTCCCTGGATGCGTGACGCTTTTGCTGACGCTGAAGTCCATGAGGATCATTCCCCTGCGTTGCCAGAGGGTTACGGTTGGCAAAGGCACATAGGAATCTACGCCTATCGTGTTGGCTTTCTTCACCAGTATATCGGTTGGGAACCAGCAGAGATCGAACGCTGTGAAGCTTTGGAACAGCTCAGAGCTCTTTGGAATGGCATCAAAATTCAAGTTGCGATAGCAAAGAAGAGGCCACCGGCAGGGGTTGATACAGAAGAGGACCTGTCGCGAATCCAATCGTTATTGAGTGCAGAGAATTCTCAATAGCGGTATCTGGTTATCCTCGGTTGTCCTATTCAGGAGTACGCTATGGTCAAAGTATTATTTGTCTGCCTTGGTAATATTTGCCGGTCACCAACGGCCGATGCGGTCTTTGTGCAAATGGTTACACAGGCTGGTTGCGAACGAGAAATCAAAGTGGATTCAGCGGGTACTGGCTCCTGGCATATTGGAGAAAAGCCGGATAGTCGGGCCACAGTTGTCGCAGAAAGAAGAGGTTATGATCTTTCCCGGTTACGGGCCAGACAGGTGCGCGCGGAAGATTTCGTTGAATTTGACTACATATTGGCGATGGATGAGACCAATTATGAAGATCTTAAACTACTGTGCCCCGAGGAGCATCAAGCCAAATTGCACTATTTTCTGTATTTCGCACCGAAGTTAAAATTGCGATCAGTTCCGGACCCCTATTTTGATAACCGGTTCGAGCAGGTATTGGATATGGTTGAAGAAGCAGCGCAGGGTTTACTGGATTATCTGTGCCACAAAGTTTAATGGTGTGTCGATATTGCTCCAAACTCTGAGTTGATATTAGGGAGTTCTCGGGTGCATCTGCAAGAATACTACAACCTCAAAAAACACAACAGCTTTGGTTTTAATGCCGTTGCACGCTACTGGTTGGCAGCCTCAAATAAACGTGAAATTAGTGAAGCACTGCAGTTTGCAGAGCAATATGAGCTGCCGCTGATGGTGCTGGGGGAGGGCTCTAACCTGGTGTTGGCGGATGACTTCCCCGGGTTAGCACTGAAAGTCTGTATGACCGGCAGACAGGTCGTAGAAGATGATGGTGACCGGGTGCGGGTACGAGTTGGCGCAGGAGAAAACTGGCATGCGCTGGTGCAGTGGACTCTGGCGCAGGGGTATTATGGTTTAGAAAACCTATCGCTAATTCCCGGATCTGTCGGGGCCGCGCCGGTGCAGAATATTGGCGCATACGGCGTGGAACTGTGTCAGCTGTTTTATCAACTCAGCGCGATTGACCGCAAAACAGGAGCTGAGCTTGAGTTTGGTCTTGAAGAGTGTCAGTTTGGTTATCGGGATAGCGTTTTTAAAAAGCGGTTGAAAGATACCTGTATTATCACCGCAGTAGAGCTTAATCTTTCACGCAGACCTAACATCGATATCCGCTACGCAAGCCTTGCTGCGGAATTGAAAACAGTGCCTGAAAATCAGCGGCAGCCAAAACTGGTTAGTGAAGCAGTTTGCAAAATTCGTCAGCGAAAATTACCGGACCCCCTGGTGCTGGGCAATGCCGGCAGTTTTTTTAAAAATCCCTGGATAGAACCAGAGCTCTTTGGTGACCTGCAAGAAAAATATCCGGACATTGCTCTTTTGAGCCGTGAAGGGGGGCGCATCAAAGTCTCTGCCGCCTGGATGATTGAACAGTGCGGCTGGAAAGGTTATCGATCAGGAAATGTCGGCATACATGACCAGCAGGCGTTGGTCTTGGTCAATTATGGCGGAGGTTGCGGGAAAGAACTGCTGGTTTTTGCAGAAAAAATACGTGCATCGGTAAAGATGAAATTTAGAGTCGAGCTGGAAGCAGAACCAAGGGTTTACCCTTGTTTTTCGTCAGTGGGGTGTTGAACCTAGAATCCTCAGTTGGACAGGAGAGAGTGTGCGTTTGAGGTTCGTTTTCCGAGACTCAATCTTTGACCATTTCGATAGAGCTTCTTTGTCCTCAGGGCTGCGAAGTGTCGGGTGATCAATATCTGAGGCACAGATGAATGGCTCGCTTTGTGTTGAGAAAGATTCTTGCATACCTGATTTCAACAAATTATTGGCGCAATGGGGAGCTATACTGAAGCTTCAGTTGATTGACCAAAGGCAGTATTTTTTCTTGTAGGTCACGGTTACTGATAGGGCCAACATGCTTGTATCGAATAATGCCGTTTTGATCCAATATAAGCGTTTCAGGGACACCATAAACGCCATAATCGACACCAATTTTCCCATCAATATCAACGATAACTGCCTCATAAGGGTTGCTCAGTTTAGCAAGCCATGCGATGGCATCTTTATGGGTATCTTTGTAATTTAACCCATAGATAGGCAGATCACTTATTTTCGCCATCTCAAGCAAAACCGGGTGCTCTGCGTAACAAGCTGTGCACCAACTTGCCCAGATATTAATAAGTGATACTTTGCCCATAAGGTCACTCAAAGAAATAGATTGTTCTGGGGCCGATAATAGGGGCGCTGAAAATGCTGGTGCCTGTTTGCCAATCAAAGGAGAGGGTGCCCGTTGCAGGTCAGTTGTTAGCCCAAATTTCAAAAGCACAGCTAACGCAGCAAAAACAACGAGGGGTAAGATGTATCTGAACATGGTGTTTGATTCAGCCTGTTTTTTTAGCTATATTTTGGAGAATACTGCTCAGCGCCGATTGTAAACACTCATCAGGTTGAGTGCTAGAAAAAACACCCCCCAGCCCATTTTCTCGGCAGGGGCATAAAAATAATAAATTGCTCTGTGTTACTACGTTATAACCCTTGTCCTCACAGGATTCCCACCGTTTTTGAGCCTCTATCCTGAAGGACTCAAACCAGCGAGTGCGACAATGTGTCACACGCGCGATCCATCAGCTCAAGGGTATTATTGCCACAGGCCTTAATACTCGCGTATGACTTGTTAACTGACAGTCTGGCTTAATGGCATTGAGCAATGATTTAGCTTGCTTTAGAGCAATTTTGAATTGCCAAACAGTAATCAGAGGGAATGACAAGAATGAAAACAGTCCGGAAAATATCCATTGGAATATTGATGTTAACCGCTTTGGTAGCGAGCGTGTCTTCATGGGGGCAGCAGATAGATGATGAAGCGTTGCATCCCGCTATTCCGTTGCTGGATGAAGCCGGCAATCATGTTCTGGAAAACCAAAACCCCTACAGCCCTCGCACGACCTGTGGGCAGTGCCATGATTATGAGTCTATTACCCACGCCTATCATATGGAAACAGGCAGAGATGAAGCCGATGATAACTTTGGTGTAAAAATGGGTCTGCCACAACTGGTGAGTCCGGGTTACTTTGGTGGATACAATTGTATGGGCAGCAACAATCCCGATCAGTTGGCAAAGAGGGATAATGCTTCGGTTGAGGATTTTGCTGACTACGGTGCAGCCGGGATCGTTAAGCGATGCGCAGGGTGCCATAGCGGCGGTGGATGGATGGAGAAGGATCGTCAGGGACGGCGTTATGATGAAGTGGACCCTGAGACGGTTACACCATTTGATGGCGATCACTATAATCGCGGCACTGATTCTGATAACAATCAAGCCGATTCCAGCGTGGTGGCTCAGTGGGACTGGAAAAAGAGCGGTGTGGTGGAGAACGACTGCTTTATGTGTCATGTCGACCTTGGTCGATTACAGGTTTTTGATGACCGGTTAAAGGTCGAAGGTGGTCCGGAAGGGGGTGATCTATGGAAGACGCTGCGTCGCAACAAATTTATCGACAATGGCTTCTTCCGGTACAACGCCACGGCGATGATGGAATACATGAATATCAATCATCCGGAAGGTGTTAATAAAGATCTGAATCTGGTGAACGTGGCCAAGAAAAACATCCAGGTTGAGGAGGGTCACGGGGGAGTGGATGTGGGCTTTGATCTTGATCTGGATGAGAATGGAAAACCTAAGCTGGCCTGGAATCCGGCAGCTTTTGACGAAAAAGGCAAGGTGAGCATCCCGATGGTTAGCTTCCCCCCCAATGACAACTGCATGCAGTGTCACCGCACCAGTAACTCTCGCCGTGGCTACTATGGTTTTGGTGAAGATGCGGCCGCTGTTTATGATGAAGAGGGAATGCTTGTTGATGATTACAAAGATGATGTGCATTACGGCAAGGTGTTCACTGAAGCGAATGGTGAGTCACGCTCAATTGAGACTTGTAACGCCTGTCACGCCCGCGACTATTACCGGAAACCTTGGGAGAGTGTAGATCTGGATGCGGATCACAACTTCCTCAAAGGCAACTCTGATATGAATGTACATGATGATCGGGACTATCAACCCAATGCCAAGTCCTGCCTTTATTGCCACGATACAGGCCCTAACCCCATTGTGCCTTCCGGTCATGAGAATATGACTGATGCACACCTGGCTTTGTGGAAATATAGCGGTGATCTGCGGGGATATTCCAGGAATATGCTGGAGAAAGTGACCCAGACTCATCTGGATGAGGTTTCTTGCCAGGCATGCCACATTACCAACAAGAAGAACCGTGGCCGGGATATGCAGATCCTCTACCAGTATCGACGTGAGGAAGATGGCAAGTTACGTATGGTCCCCTATAACCCTAGAGCACGGTATTTCTGGAAAGACAAGAATAGTGATCGTGTCCTGACAAAAACCGAACGTAATGGTGTTTTTCAAGCTGTCACAAAAGAGGATGGATCCAAGGTGGGTGTGGTCATTGACCCAGAAACTGGAGATACCCTGCTGGAGGTCTCAGCACGCATCTCTCATGGTAGTCTGCGCTACAGTGATCCCGATAGCTATGAAGGCGTCACAGCGCTGAAAAGCATTTATGACGCACTGCTCGTTGGCAAAGGCGTGGAAAATCCTGATGTCGCTATGGTATGGACAGAAGTTAACCGTTATCTCATGTCTCATAATACCCGCCCCTCGGTAGAAGCACTGGAATGTGAGAGCTGCCACCGGCGCAAGAGTAATGGCGTCATTAGCTCACTGGTAGCACCGGACAGCATTCTGGGTTCGGGTAATGTGAAGGAAGTGACCACCCTGGTTGATCCAAGATTGGTAGAGGATGGCCTGGTTGTTTTGGATATGCCCTACATGCAGGTTGATGAGCTGGGTAATGTCACAGAGAGTGTAGAAGACATACTTTACTACAGCCTGGTGAACCCCTCGATGACACGCCTTAACAACGAGATTGCGCCTTCACAGCGTGGTATAGCCCAGCGATTAACTACGATCGAGGCAATCAACAGGGCTGGCACCAAGGGTGAGTTGCACCGTGAGGTGCTGTTAAGCGAATTGGCAGGTGATGATACCTTTATTTTTAAACCCAATTACGGTGTCGCAGCTATTCGTGGTGTAAGCATCATGGTGCCATCAGAATTTATGACGGATATGATCATGCCCTACACCAGCTTCCGGGTTTCTACGGCAGAGGAGGGCGTTGAAGCGGCTCAAGATGCTGCCAACAAGGGTAGTAAGCTGGCATCGGACATTCTGACATTGGAGTTTATCAATACAGAGGGGGATGTGATCAATGAGCTGCTGGCTATGGATATGTTGGTGGTATTACCCTACCGAGGTCGCCACGATACTATCGATCAGTTACAGATCCTTTATTCTGCGAATGGTGAGAGCTGGGATAACCTGGGCTCATCTGAGATTCTGGCAGTTCAACCTGTAGAAGATGAGATGACAGGCTATGTGGTTATCCGTACTACAGAATTGGGCCACTTCGCCATTGCAGACCCCAACGGTACAGTCATCGCCACCTGTACATTGCCAGAAAACTGCGGTAACTGATTTTCCAGCAGACATCTGCTTCCTTGCGGGGGCAGGTGTTTTTTATGGGGTTTGTTTTTGTGCAAAAAAAAAGTAAAGCAACGAAGACTCTGCAAGCAGGGTTAATGGGTGCCAGTATGGCTGCTTCTCAAATAGTTCTCGCCGGAAATGGGGGGTGCTCGGTGGCCAATAGTGGGCACTGCAGCGCCTGTGGTGGCTGTGTTGTGGCATTGGTTGGGCTGGCTGGCTGGGCCGTATGGCGCGGAAATGGCGTGGCTGATTCCGGTGCGGATCTGTAGCTATTTTGGCATCTGTTCATCAAGGATATGACCGGTTTTTTCCGGTGCTAACGCTGTTTGTCAGTTTGGTTACGGCAACGCCATCATATGCAGTACTGAGCGGCAGCCTGGAAACAAAATTTCAGTCAGACAGCTATTTTGATAGTGGCAACTATATCGAGCAATGGTTAACGCTGGATTCGCGTTCCAGAGCTAATAATCTGAGCTGGGGAGTGCTTGCCAGTTACGATGACTCTGGATCTGAAAGTTTGGCGAATCTACATCGCCTCTATGTTGAAAAAGGCTTGTTTGAAAATAATCTGAGCGCGAAAGCCGGCCGCTTCGAACGTATTGATGCGGCGGGTTTTTATACTTTGGATGGCGCTGAGCTGCGCTGGCAAGGCGCCAGTAAGAGTCGCTGGAACTGGTTTGTGGGAAAACCGAGACGATCGGAGGTCTATCTGTTTTCGAGCAGGGGCGATGATAGTGTTGATCAGCCCGACAGTAAATATTTGGCTGGGTTAAACATGAGCCAGCCCCTGAATACAGATGGAACACGTTGGCTGGATCTGGCTAGTTTTTCTCTGGGAACTCGTTATCACTGGTCTGGTGCCAATGCATTGAAACTCGACAGCCGCTTTTCTGCTAACTGGTTACCCATGGTAGATTTCCCCCCGGTAGAGTTGGACAGCGCCATGGTGCTCAATACTGATAATTTTTCTTTCGAATCTTTTAATGCCCAGGCAAACATACGTTTAGAGGCTGATGCTCAATTATGGCTGAAAGGGCGTCGTTTTGATCCGCCGGATGATCCGGTTACTTTTAAAGACCGCTACTACCGTTATTATGGCAAAGGTTGGCAGACAGTCTTGGAAGCAGGCTATCAAAAACAGGCCAATCAGTTTTTCAGCTGGCGTGGCGGTTTGCGAAGTATCACCAGAGAGCAGGGTCTGGATGGCATCGGTATGGATTTTTTGGTGGACTGGAGCTTTCGTGATGGTGCTCTGCTACAGAGCAGAATTGAATGGCTGGAAAGTGATGCGGAAAGTGCCGGAGGATTTTTTTTGGGGTACCAGCGCCCCGTCAATAGTCGCCTGCTGTTGCAGATCAATGCCGCTGTCAGAAAAGAGCACAACCGAATGGACAGCGGTAAAAGTGTGATTGCCAGTGAGTTGAAGCTGGACTGGATGTGGACGCGGGATCTGCATCTAACTTCTATGCTGGAGCTGGCTCGTTCTGATGATCGTTGGGATAAATATAATCAGGTCAGATTTGGTTTACGACTTATCTACCTGTTGCCGATAAAGGGCTCGGAGGACTACCGGTGAAAATATTATTGCTCCTTCTGTTATACCTGCCGGTACTGCTGTTTGCTCAAGAAAAACCGGAGGAAAAGAGCTGGTGGGAGTCGCGTATTGATCAACGTCCAGATCTTTATTTTCCCCACAATGCCCATGATACCGCTTTGAAAAATTCCGGCCTTAGCTGCTTGGCATGCCATCCTTTTAGCAAAACAGATGAGACGGATCTGAAAACGCTTCGTGAGCTGAGTGTCGTGTCTAACGAGCCGTTGGAGGCTATCTGTCACTCCTGTCATGTGGTGGATCGAAGTGCGCCTGCTCAGTGCCAACTGTGTCATCGGGACCCGAAAAAAATCTGGCCCGCAGATCACGATGTTAATTATGTAGAGCTGCATGGCCATGATGCACTCAAGGATGAGAAAAGCTGCCAGCAATGCCATCTTGATCTGAACTACTGCGTGGACTGCCACTTTCGCAGGGATTCTACTACGCGCAGAGTCCACGGTTTGGGCTATCGCCTTTCGCACGGGCTGGAGGCACGCATGGATCCGCAACAATGCGGCAGTTGCCACAACCCTTCCTACTGTTTTGATTGCCACAGGGAGAGCGATCCATGAAAAATAATTACTCTGGACTGCTGTTTCTTTTGCTGACGCTGTTATCGGGCACGGTATTGGCAGACAGCCTGCTTTTGGATAAGCGTCACGGTGATGGCGGCTCAGCCTGGGGGATAAAGGAGTGTGCCGCCTGCCATCCTGTGCAGCGTATTCATCGCCGGCCACAGGCAAACAATATCAAGTCTATTGTGCAGAAGAAAAAATACACCAGCTGCATGGGTTGTCACGGAGATAATGGTACCGGACGCAAGCGACCCTGTGATATTTGCCATAATACGGCAGATCTGCCTGCCACGCCCCATCGGGATGGTGATTTTCAGCATGAATTCTCAGGATACTCAGAAGAGGAGGCGTGTGTTGTTTGTCACGATAACAGTGACATGAATGGTAGCTTTGACATGCGCCAGGATCTCACTCTGCTGCCTGATAAACGCCAACGCCTGAGCCCCTATTTTTCTGACTCGGATTTCTGCCTACGCTGTCACAACCGTGATCATCAGATCCCCGGATTTGAAATTGAGAATAAGCACTGGCGCGACCCGCTCGTTGCCATGGAAGATAATTATCGTTTTATCGACTATCACGGTCACCGCAAAGGTGGTGATGGCACTTACACAGGGCTGCGTGATGGCTACGAATATTCCTCAATAGTGGATTGCACCGATTGCCATGCTATGCACGGCACCGATAACGACAGCTTGATTATTGATAATTCAGCCAAGGGTGTTTCTAAATTAGTTCGGCCTCAGGGGCAGGACGCAGTGCCGGTCTGGACGGCCGATGGAGAGTTTGCCCAGCTGTGTGTGCTTTGCCACAAAATGGAGAGCGAAGGGGATGATTCACAAATAGATACTGGCAATGGCATATCTGGTGTGCATCAGGCATGGGGTAGTTGCCGTGATTGTCATACTCACGGTCTTGCCTCACAAGCTGGGTTTTAATATGCACCTGCCGTTGTTTATTTTGGGCATATTGCTGACATCCTGGGTGAATGCCGTGGATCTTTCGTCACGCCATCACCCGGTGGGCGTTGGTATTCCTCAGGGCATGGAGCTGCCTGAGGAGATGAAAACCGGGGATGACGGCAAGCTTGTCTGTAGCACCTGTCACGGTGTTAAAGATATTGAAGACCTGCCAGAGGATGATATTGACAAAGAGGCAGCCGATTTTCTGCGTGGCGGCCCCTGGCCAGTGCTGGATGCTTTCTGCGCCAAATGCCATGACGAAAAACCATTACAGCGCCTGAATATACACTTGCAACTGGACGAGCAGAATGAGCTATTGGAAGAGACTTGTATCTATTGTCATATTAAAACACCTGATCTTGAGCATATACCAAAACGGGATGAGTTGGAGTTGCGCCTTTCCCCGGAACATATCTGTTTGGGGTGTCATTTGAAAACACCCCACCTCAATGCGCTGGAGCACAGTAGCGAACCGGATGAGGATTATCAATTGCGTATGGACAAGGCAGAAAAAGAGCTGAACGTTATTTTACCGCTGGATAGTCAGGGGAAAATCACCTGCATTACCTGTCATAACCATCATCAGAAGGGTGTGATTCCTGAACATCTGCCTGCGGGCCGCCAAAGTGCAGATCGAACCGTGGAAGAGGGGCCGAAATATGTAGCCAGTGCCTGGAGTGCAATCTTTCGTGCTGACAAGGAGGAGCGCTTGAGTCAGCGTAAAACCGGAGAAAAAGAGCGATCCAAATTACAGTATCGGCGTCTTGCTGGAGAGGTGTTGATACGACTGCCAGCAAAAGATGGAACGCTGTGTAGTGCCTGTCATGTTTTTGATGATTAACCGATGATGAAGATTTTTCAACGACTAAAGAGTATTCCTGCCGGACAGGTTTATCGTTACGTACTAATCCTACTTTCTACGTTGCTACTACTGTCTCCTTTTACGCTGATCCCCTCTGTATTCGGTAGCTCTGATCTTTGTGGGCCTTTGTGCATGCGGCGTTTTTACCTCTATTTTCCAGGCATGACCTGGGATGACCTGCTTAACCAAATCAGTGTCGCGGCTGTGGGCGCAGGGTTCCTCGCGGCCATACTGATTAGCACCTTTTTCTTTGGCCGCATGTGGTGTTCTTATCTGTGCCCCATGGGTGGAGTGCCTGAACTTGCCAGCCGCATGACCGGCGAGCGCTGGAAACTGGAATACCGTTGGTTGCCTCAGGTGCCGATCCGCTATGGTTATTTTCTGACTTTTATATTTCTTATGCCTATGGTGGGTGTCAGCGCCTGCGCCCTATGTAATTTTATTACCATACCGAGAATTTTCCAGGCTGCCAGTGGTGACTGGCGGGGGATAGCCTTTTTGGTCACTACCGTGGGCATGGTTAATCTAGGGTTAGTGTTGTTGCTTGGCGTTTTTGCTAACAAGGGCCGTGCATACTGCGCATTTCTGTGCCCCATTGGTGCGATTGATGCCCTGGTGAACCGCCTGGGTTCCAGGTTTCGATTTACTCGGCGTATTCGTGTGGAGCGCAACCGCTGCACCGGCTGCAATGAGTGTGCGCGCGCCTGTATGTGTGGCGCAATCACCATGGTGGACAAAATAGCTGTAGTGGATCAGTTGTCCTGCATGTCCTGCCATGAATGCGCTGATGTTTGCGACTGGGGTGCTATCGACTGGCTTACAGTTTCGCCAGAAATGAGCCATAAACGCAAGAAAAAAAATGTGGAGTATCATCCGCTGCCCGATTGGACCGCTCTGCACAAATATCGCCGAAGCGGCAGAGTACGTATCAGTATTCTGCTAACCATTATGTTTCTGTCACTGGGGTTGCTGTTCTGGTCGCAGAGCGCAGCGGCCGCGCAATCTCAGACAGACCCGGATGGCTGTCTCGTTTGTCATGCTCTGCCCGGGCTGCAGTTTATTAATGATAAGGGT
>CAYYRK010000050.1:0-15601 GCA_964473915.1 uncultured Pseudomonadales bacterium | reverse complement strand
TTAGAGAAGGTGGCCGCACAGTCGGTGCGGGTGTTGTCAGCAAGATCATCGAGTAGCAAGTTTTGGCGGTTAAGTCGTGAGTACAACTTAACCGCTTTCATGCGTTTATAGGCCAGTGGCTCAATTGGCAGAGCAGCGGTCTCCAAAACCGCAGGTTGGGGGTTCGATTCCCTCCTGGCCTGCCAGATTTTCTGCAAAGGATCTGGCATTTTTTCTGTGATCAGAAAAGTAAAAGGTACACCCTGACATGAACGCAAAGGCATCTCCGACAACTTCCGGTCTTGATATCCTGAAGTGGTTAATTGTTACTGTGCTGGTTCTGGCTGGCGTGTTTGGCAATGCCCATTATTCAGAAGAGTCTCTACTCTATCGTATTATTGCACTGTTGGTTCTGGCAGGTATTGCCGGATTTGCAGCCTTTCAGACCGAGAAAGGAAGAAATTTTTGGGCGCTATTAAAAGAAGCGCGTATTGAAATACGTAAAGTAGTTTGGCCAACACAGGCAGAGACACGGCAGACAACATTGATCGTTCTTGCGGTTGTGCTTGTTGTTGCGATTTTGCTTTGGGGGTTGGATTCACTGCTCAGCTTCTCGGTATCTGAGCTAATAGGTTAGAGGAATAGTCTGGTGGCAAAACGTTGGTATGTAATTCATGCATACTCTGGATACGAGAAAAAAGTAATGGCGGCCCTGCAGGAGCGAATTAAGCTCCATGCTATGGAAGATCTATTTGGTGACATTTTAGTGCCTACCGAAGAAGTGGTAGAGATGAGAGCTGGGCAGAAACGCAAAAGTGAGCGTAAATTTTATCCGGGCTATGTTCTGATCAATATGGAGATGAATGATGAGAGTTGGCACCTGGTAAAATCCACCCCTCGCGTTATGGGCTTTATTGGTGGTACTGCTGACAAACCCGCAGCGATCACCGAAAAAGAAGCTGATGCAATTTTGCTGCGGGTTCAGGAGGGCGTTGAACAGCCCCGGCCTAAAACACTGTTTGAACCTGGCGAGATGGTTCGTGTGACCGATGGGCCCTTTAATGATTTTACGGGTGTAGTAGAGGAAGTTAACTACGCTAAAAACAGACTTCATGTTGCAGTGACAATTTTTGGTCGCTCAACACCTGTTGAACTTGACTTTGGTCAGGTAGAAAAAGGCTAGGGGATATATTGGGGTGGCCTGCGGATCAAACCGCGCACCTGCCACTAGTAAAATGTAACTGGGGAGCTAGAACGCCCGAAAAGGCTAGTACAGCGTTAATACCCGAAGGAGATTGCAATGGCAAAGAAGATTCAAGCTTATATTAAACTGCAGGTTGCGGCCGGTAAGGCCAACCCAAGTCCACCGGTAGGGCCGGCGTTAGGTCAGCATGGTGTTAATATCATGGAGTTTTGCAAGGCTTTTAATGCCCAGACACAAAGTGTCGAAGCGGGCTTGCCTCTGCCTGTAGTTATTACTGTATATGCTGATCGCAGTTTTACCTTTATCACCAAAACCCCGCCTGCAGCGATACTTTTGAAGAAGGCTGCAGGTCTCAAAAGCGGCAGTGGTCGTCCAAATACCGAGAAGGTTGGGACGGTGACTCGTGCACAACTGGAAGAAATTGCAACCACAAAAATGCCTGATTTAACCGCGGCGGATATGGATGCAGCGGTTCGCACCATTGCCGGCAGCGCTCGTAGTATGGGCCTGGAAACGGAGGGTGTTGTCTGATGGCGAAGCTAAGCAAGAGATTTAAAGCGATCCAGGAAAAAATTGAGATAGGTAAGGTTTACTCCTGTACTGACGCGATCCAGCTTCTGGCAGAGCTTTCCACAGTAAAGTTTTCAGAATCACTCGATGTGGCGATTAACCTGGGTGTTGATGTGCGCAAATCCGATCAAGTGGTTCGCGGCTCGACAGTGCTCCCCAACGGTACCGGTAAGGATGTAAGAGTAGCCGTCTTCACACAGGGTGCAAATGCCGAAAAGGCTACGGCTGCTGGTGCAGACCTGGTTGGCATGGAAGATCTTGCTGAACAGGTAAAAGCAGGTAATATGGATTTTGATGTAGTGATCGCTACTCCCGATGCCATGCGCGTTGTAGGTACCTTAGGACAGATTTTAGGGCCACGCGGCCTGATGCCTAACCCAAAAGTCGGCACAGTCACGCCGGATGTAGAGACCGCTGTCAAAAATGCAAAAGGTGGCCAGGTGCGTTTTCGTACCGACAAGGCGGGTATCATTCACTGCTCTATTGGCAAGGTTGATTTTGCAGCGGAGGCGGTCAAGCAGAATTTGGAAGCACTGATTGTAGATCTGAAAAAACTCAAACCTGCCAGTGCAAAAGGCCATTATCTCAAGCGTGTTTCATTGTCAACGACTATGGGCCCCGGGTTGCTGGTAGATACGGGCTCTCTGGATATCTAAACGATCAACTGGCCCGGCTGACTATTCTTCTCAGGAAGAGCGAGATGCTAAGCAGGCCACTCTGGCGGAGGTAAAATTCCGTCAAATAGAACTTTGGGGTCGCAGCTTACAAGCGGTGGCTATCAAAGACCGCAGGTGCAAACAGCTACCCAGGTAGCTGTTTGCTTAATTGAACGGCCTGCGCAGATGGTGAGAGAATAGGCTTCGGCAGATTCTCCCCAGTGAACGCCCGGGTCCAGTTTGTTAAAGTCTATTTTTTGACAGACGAGACCGCGGGATAACTTGGCAGTTGGGATCCCCCCCAACAAATATAGGGAGTAAACGAGTGGCATTAAGACTCGAAGGCAAAAAAGCAATTGTTGCTGATGTCAACGAAGCTGCTGGTAACGCTCTTGCCGCTGTGTTGGCCGATTATCATGGCCTCTCAGTTGAGCAGATGACTGACCTGCGCAAGCAGGCACGTGAAAGTGGTGTTTATCTGCGCGTCGTGCGCAATACACTGCTTAAGCGTGCTGTCGAGGGTACCGAATATGAGTGCATTCAATCTGAACTCACAGGACCTACCCTTCTGGCGTTTTCTCAGGAAGACCCAGGCTCAGCAGCACGCTTGATCAAGGAGTTCGCCAAAGAAAATGACCAGTTAACGGTCAAGGCGTTATCCGTAGGTGGTAAATTACTGGCAGCAAATCAAATTGATGCGCTGGCTAAATTGCCAACCAAGGATCAAGCAATTTCTATGCTGATGAGCGTTATGCAGGCACCAGTTGGCAAGCTGGCGCGTACCCTTAACGAAGTGCCCGGTAAGTTGGTTCGTACCGTTGCAGCAGTTCGTGATCAGAAACAAGAGGCAGCCTGATCTAAATAGACCAGGCTGTTTGAATTAATAAAATTTAAAGGAGATGGGAGTCATGGCTCTGTCTAAAGATGATATTTTAACCGCGATCGCTGAAATGAGCGTCATGGAAGTAGTTGAACTGATTGAAGCGATGGAAGAGAAATTTGGTGTTTCAGCTGCGGCAGCAGTTGCGGCAGCCCCAGCAGCAGGCGGCGGTGAAGCCGCTGCAGAAGCTGAGCAAACCGAGTTTGATGTTATTCTGACCTCTGTTGGAGAGAAGAAAATTAATGTGATCAAGGCCGTTCGCGCCATCACAGGTCTTGGCTTAAAAGAAGCTAAAGGCGTGGTTGACGGTGCTCCCTCGCCAATTAAAGAGGGTGCAAGCAAGGACGAGGCTGAAGCGGTTAAGGCTCAGCTTGAAGAGGCTGGAGCCAGTGTAGAGCTCAAGTAGTAGCTTGACAGTTATTGCTTTACACATAAAACGGCTGGTAGCGTATTTGCGCTGCCAGCCTTTTGCTGTTGTATAAAACAGCAAAATTCTGCGTTCAGACAGAATAAAGATTACCCTGAGGTAATCGAGCCAAAAATAAACTTTTGGCCCACCCTTGTAAAGAGGGTCTCAGGATCGCTTGTGATAATATCGAGGAACACTGATGGCTTACTCGTATACAGAGAAAAAACGTCTACGTAAAGATTTTGGGAAATTACCGTCGGTGCAGGATATACCCTTCCTGCTGGCAATCCAGCTGGACTCTTATCGGGAGTTTCTGCAGTCTGACAACACATCGAATGCCAGCAAGGATAAGGGATTGCAAGCTGCATTCCAATCTGTTTTTCCAATCACAAGCTATTCCGGCAATGCAGCGCTTGAGTACGTTTCTTACAGCTTGGGTCAACCGATTTTTGATGTCAAAGAGTGCCAGTTAAGGGGTGTGACCTATGCCGCTCCATTGCGGGTTAAAGTTCGCCTGGTGATCTATGATCGAGAATCTTCCAGTAAATCTGTAAAGGATATCAAAGAGCAGGAAGTATACATGGGAGAGATGCCTCTCATGACAAAGAACGGTACCTTTGTGGTTAATGGTACCGAGAGGGTGGTGGTTTCCCAGCTGCACCGTTCACCAGGTGTGTTTTTTGAGCATGACAAGGGCAAAACCCACTCATCAGGAAAGCTGCTATATTCGGCACGGATCATCCCCTATCGTGGTTCCTGGCTTGATTTTGAATTTGATCCAAAAGACTGCGTATTTGTTCGAATAGACCGTCGCCGCAAACTTCCTGCAACTATTTTGCTGCGAGCGCTGGGCTATACCTCTGAACAAATCCTGGAAATGTTTTTCACTTCTAACGTCTTTCATTACACTAAGTCTGGATACAAACTTACGCTTGAGGCTGCCAGGTTGCGTGGTGAAACAGCAACCTTTGACATTAAGGATGGCAAGGGCAATGTTATAGTCGAGGAGGGGCGCCGGATTACTGCGCGCCATATTCGCCAGATTGAACAAGCTAAAACCAAAAAACTCGAAGTACCCCGTGAATACCTGTTTGATAAAGTTGTTGCCATGGACATGGTGCATCCTGATTCCGGGGAAATTATCTGTGAGTGTAATACTGCAATTACTGAAGAGCTACTGACTACGCTTGAAGAGGCAGGTATTACCAAGATTGAAACTCTTTACACCAATGATCTTGATTGTGGTGCTTTTATCTCTGATACGTTGCGTATTGACGCATCAAGGAGTCCGCTAGAGGCCTTGGTCGAAATTTATAGAATGATGCGCCCTGGCGAGCCTCCTACCAAAGAGTCGGCCGAAAATCTATTTCATAATCTTTTCTTCGCTTCCGAGCGCTATGACCTGTCTGCGGTTGGGCGAATGAAAATGAATCGCCGTATCGGTAGAGACGCTGAAACTGGCCCTGGTATTCTCTATGATGGGCATTACCTGAGTGGGCGTTCTGAAGATGTGGCCAAGAAATTGGTCGAACAGGAGGGGCAGTGGTCCGACATTATTGATGTGATGAAAACCCTGCTTGCCATCCGTAATGGTAATGGTACGGTGGATGATATCGATCACTTGGGCAACCGGCGAGTGCGCTCGGTCGGAGAGATGGCTGAGAACCAGTTCCGTGTTGGTTTAGTCAGAGTTGAGCGTGCTGTTCGAGAGCGCCTAAGTATGGCTGAGTCTGAAGGGTTGATGCCTCAGGACCTGATTAATGCCAAGCCTGTTGCCGCTGCAGTTAAGGAGTTTTTTGGTTCCAGTCAGTTATCTCAGTTTATGGATCAGAATAATCCTTTGTCAGAAGTAACCCACAAGCGCCGAATATCTGCCCTGGGCCCAGGGGGGTTGACTCGAGAGCGTGCTGGCTTTGAAGTACGGGACGTGCATCCAACTCACTATGGACGGGTGTGTCCTATTGAGACGCCAGAAGGGCCGAATATTGGTTTGATTAACTCCCTGGCAACCTTTGCCAGAACCAACCACTATGGATTCCTGGAAACTCCTTACCGAAAGGTGGTGAATGGCAAGGTTACCAGTGATATTGAGTATGTGACGGCCATTGACGAAAGTGCATATGTGATTGCGCAGGCTAGTGCGACAGTTAACAGCAAAGGCATGTTAACGGATGAGCTGGTCCAGGTTCGCCATCAGAATGAATTTGCTCTTAAAGCCCCGGAAGTGGTTAATTTGATGGACGTCTCTCCGCGCCAGATTGTGTCGGTAGCGGCATCATTGATCCCATTTCTCGAACATGATGATGCGAACCGTGCGTTGATGGGTTCCAATATGCAGCGCCAGGCTGTACCGACTTTGAGAGCGGACACGCCACTGGTGGGAACCGGGATGGAGCTTTTTGTGGCACGTGACTCCGGAGTCTGCGTGGTTGCCACGCGTGGCGGTGTTATTAATAGTGTTGATGCGGGAAAAATAGTTGTACGCGTCAGCGACGAGGAGACAGAAGCTGGGGCTGAGGCGGGTGTAGATATCTACAACCTGACAAAATACACGCGATCCAACCAAAATACCTGTATCAATCAACGCCCCGTTGTTCGTCAGGGCGATGTGATTGCCCAGGGTGATATTTTGGCAGATGGCCCCTCTGTTGATACTGGAGAGCTGGCATTGGGGCAAAATATGCGTATCGCCTTTATGCCCTGGAATGGTTATAACTTTGAAGATTCTATCCTGATCTCCGAGAGAGTTGCCGAGGAGGATCGTTTTACCACTATCCATATTCAGGAATTGACCTGCGTTGCACGCGATACAAAGCTGGGTCCCGAGGAGATCTCTTCAGATATCCCTAATATTGGTGAAACTGCGTTATCCAAGCTGGATGAATCGGGTATCGTCTATATAGGCGCAGAGGTTAATCCGGGCGATATTCTGGTGGGCAAGGTGACACCAAAAGGTGAAACTCAACTGACTCCGGAAGAGAAACTGCTTAGAGCAATATTTGGCGAAAAGGCATCGGATGTAAAAGATACGTCACTGCGTTGTAAAACAGGTATGTCCGGTACTATTATCGATGTACAGGTCTTTACTCGCGACGGGATTCCCAAAGACGCACGAGCCATAGCCATTGAAAAAAGCATGCTCAAGGATTATCGCCAGGACCTCAATGAAGAGTATCGTATTATCGAAGCCGCTATCCTTAGCCGCCTCGGGCAGATGCTGCAGGGTATAGTTGTAGAGGGCGCGCCAGGATTAAACCGGGGTGACCCACTGACAGAGAAATACCTGAATGAGCTGGCGGTCGAAGACTGGTTTAAAATTCGCGTGGCCGATGAGAAACTGTCTCAGCAACTTGAGATGACTGAGAGCCTTCTGGCTGATCGTCGCGAAGAGCTTGATGAAAAGTTCTCAAATAAAAAACGAAGGCTCCAATCCGGTGATGATTTAGCGCCAGGCGTTCTGAAAATTGTAAAGGTTTACCTGGCAACCAAGCGTCGCATCCAGTCGGGTGATAAAATGGCGGGGCGTCATGGTAATAAGGGTGTGATCTCTGCGATTAAACCGGTCGAGGATATGCCCTATGACATTAACGGAAATCCTGTTGATATCGTACTGAACCCGTTAGGCGTGCCTTCTCGAATGAACGTAGGACAGGTTCTGGAAGTTCATTTGGGGCTTGCGGCCAAGGGGCTGGGCGATAAAATCGACGCCATGCTCAAAGCCAATGAGCAGGTTGCAGAGGTGCGCAAGTTCCTCGACAAGATCTATAACGGGCTGGGTGGTAAGCAGGAAAATCTTAAGGAGTTCAGTGACCAGGAGATCTTTAATTTGGCCCACAATTTGCGAAAGGGTGTGCCTATGGCAACCCCCGCATTTGATGGTGCCCATGAAACTGAGATCAAGGCGATGCTTGAGCTGGCGGGTATGCCGACGAGTGGGCAGATTGAGCTGTATGATGGTCGTACTGGTGACCTGTTTGATCGCAAGGTGACGGTTGGTTATATGTATATGCTGAAACTGAATCACCTGGTTGACGATAAGATGCACGCCCGTTCAACCGGATCCTATAGTCTGGTTACCCAGCAGCCACTTGGGGGTAAGGCGCAATTTGGTGGTCAGCGCTTTGGTGAGATGGAGGTATGGGCGCTGGAGGCTTATGGTGCAGCCTATACGCTGCAAGAGATGCTTACTGTTAAGTCTGATGATGTTAACGGGCGGACCCGAATGTATAAGAATATTGTTGATGGTGATTATCGTATGGAGCCTGGCATGCCAGAGTCCTTCAATGTGCTGGTCAAGGAGATCAGGTCGTTGGGGATCGATATGGAGCTAGAGGGTGATTGACGGCCGGGATAATTTAGTAAAGCTGTTAAAAATTTGTTCTGACATGAACTCCTGTTGGAGAAGAGGCTGATGAAAGATTTATTAAATCTGTTGAGAGCGCAAGCACATGATCAAGACTTTGAGGCCATTCGTATTGGTTTGGCATCTCCTGATCTGATCCGATCCTGGTCCTTTGGTGAAGTTAGAAAGCCAGAGACCATCAACTACCGAACTTTTAAACCAGAACGTGATGGGCTGTTCTGCGCCAAGATCTTTGGCCCTGTTAAAGATTACGAATGTCTGTGCGGCAAGTATAAAAGACTTAAGCATCGCGGTGTCATTTGTGAGAAGTGTGGGGTTGAGGTAGCACTGGCCAAGGTGCGCCGGGAGCGTATGGGCCACATTGAGCTGGCTAGTCCGGTAGCCCATATCTGGTTCCTCAAGTCACTACCATCACGTATCGGTTTGTTACTCGATATGACTCTGCGTGATATCGAACGTGTGCTCTACTTTGAATCGTTTATCGTAATTGACCCGGGTATGACGACCCTTGAGCAGGGACAGATATTAAACGATGAGCAATATTTTGAGGCTTTAGAAGAGTTTGGTGATGACTTTGTCGCCAAGATGGGCGCAGAAGCTGTTCAGGATCTGATGAAAAATCTGGATCTTACAGGGCAGATTAAAGAGATTCGAGAGGAGATGCCCAGCATCAACTCAGAAACAAAGTTGCGCAAATTATCCAAACGGCTCAAATTGATGGAAGCGTTCGCCTCATCGGGTAACAAGCCCGAGTGGATGATCATGGATGTGTTGCCTATTTTGCCACCCGATCTGCGACCACTGGTCCCGCTTGATGGCGGCCGTTTTGCCACCTCGGATCTAAACGATCTGTATCGGAGAGTGATCAACCGCAATAATCGCCTCAAACGTCTGCTGGAACTGAGTGCCCCGGATATTATCGTACGCAATGAAAAGCGTATGCTTCAGGAATCTGCTGATGCTTTGCTGGATAACGGACGTCGTGGCAGAGCCATTACGGGTTCCAATAAGCGTCCACTGAAATCTCTGGCTGATATGATCAAAGGCAAGCAGGGTCGGTTCCGCCAGAACCTGCTCGGTAAGCGGGTTGACTATTCAGGCCGTTCGGTCATTGTGGTAGGCCCGCAATTAAAGCTGCATCAGTGTGGCTTACCGAAAAAAATGGCGTTGGAACTATTTAAGCCCTTCATCTTTGGTAAGTTGGAGTTACGAGGCCTGGCGACCACCATCAAGGCCGCTAAGAAAATGGTTGAACGTGAAACTCCGGAAGTTTGGGATATCCTTGCCGAAGTCATACGTGAGCATCCAGTGTTGCTAAACCGTGCACCCACTCTGCACAGGTTGGGCATACAGGCTTTTGAACCTGAGCTGATTGAGGGTAAGGCGATACAGCTCCACCCACTGGTTTGCGCTGCTTTTAACGCAGATTTCGACGGTGACCAGATGGCTGTGCACCTGCCTTTGACTATTGAGGCACAGATGGAAGCCCGGGCGTTGATGATGTCCACCAACAATATCCTGTCACCAGCTAATGGCGAACCGATTATTGTGCCCTCCCAGGACGTCGTGCTGGGTCTTTACTACCTGACCCGGGAGCGGATTAATGCCAAGGGTGAAGGTATGATTTTTGCTGATGTTCAGGAGATGGAGCGAGCCTATGGCGCAGGTCATGTTGATCTGCAGGCCAAAATAAAGGTGCGCCTGCAGGAATCTGTCTTTAACGAAAGCGGTGGGCTTGAGAAAAACAGAACAATTTTTGATACCACGGTTGGGCGAGCAATCCTGTACAAAATTCTACCACCGGGTTTGCCCTTTGCGCTGGCTAACCAGGTGATGGCAAAAAAAGCTATCTCCCAGCTGATTAATACCTGCTATCGTGATGTGGGAATGAAAGAGACTGTGATTTTTGCTGATCAGTTAATGTATACCGGGTTCCATTTTGCCACCATATCCGGGGCTTCCATTGGTGTAGATGATTTTGTGATTCCTGATGAAAAAGCGGGAATCATCGCGGCTGCAGAAGCAGAGGTTAAGGAGATTGAATCCCAATTCGCCACTGGGCTAGTTACCCAGGGTGAAAAATACAATAAGGTAGTGGATATTTGGTCTCGTTCCAACGAGCTGGTTGCCAGTGCAATGATGGATACGCTGGGTAGCGAAAAGGTAATTGATCGCGAGGGTAATGAGGTCGACCAGTTATCCTTCAATTCAGTTTATATGATGGCAGACTCCGGTGCACGGGGTTCACCAGCCCAAATTCGTCAGCTGGCGGGTATGCGTGGTTTGATGGCCAAGCCGGACGGGTCGATTATTGAAACTCCAATTACGGCCAATTTTCGTGAAGGCCTATCGGTGTTGCAGTACTTCATTTCAACGCACGGTGCGCGAAAAGGGCTGGCCGATACCGCACTCAAGACTGCAAACTCCGGTTATCTCACGCGCAGATTAGTCGATGTTTCTCAGGATCTGGTGGTTACTGATGTGGATTGTGGCACTCAGGACGGCCTGTTGATGCAGCCCTTGATTGAGGGTGGTGAAGTTGTTGTACCTCTGGGACATCGGGTCCTGGGTCGTGTTACGGCCCAGGATATCACTACGCCGGGGCGTGATGATGAGGTATTAATTCCCGCAGGTACATTGATCGATGAAGGCACAGTTCAGCTGATCGACGAAAACAGTGTTGATGAAATTCATGTGCGTTCACCCATCAGTTGTAAAATCCGGTTCGGTATCTGTACTAAGTGTTATGGTCGTGACCTTGGGCGTGGGCATCTGGTTAATGTTGGAGAAGCGGTCGGTGTGATTGCCGCGCAATCCATTGGAGAGCCTGGTACCCAGCTGACAATGCGAACCTTCCACATCGGTGGTGCAGCATCCAGCTCTTCTACTGTGGATCATGTCCAGATCAAGCACGGCGGTACAGTACGGTTACACAATATGAAATTTATTGTCCGCAAAGGGGGCGATTTGGTTGCGGTATCGCGCTCTGGCTCACTAGCGATCGCAGATGAGCACGGTAGAGAGCGTGAGCGTTACAAAATCCCATACGGTACGCTGATGTCGATTAAAGAGGGGAGTAAGGTTAAGGCCGGTCAGGTCGTGGCGACCTGGGATCCTCATACGCACCCGATTGTCACTGAAGTGGCTGGGCAGGTAACCTTCCATGGCATGGAAGATGGTATATCGGTCAAACATCAGTCTGATGAGCTGACAGGGCTTTCCAATATTGAGGTGATTGACCCTAAGGATCGACCTGCAGCGGGTAAGGATTTAAGGCCAATGGTCAAATTGGTGGATAAAAAAGGCAAGCCTCTGAATTTGGCTGGAACTGAAGTGCCAGCACAATACATGCTGCCTGCCAATGCCCTGATTAATATTGAGGATGGCGCCGAGGTGGCTGTGGGTGATATTATTGCCCGTATTCCTCAAGAAAGTTCAAAAACCCGTGATATTACGGGTGGTCTGCCTCGTGTGGCTGATCTGTTTGAAGCACGCAAGCCCAAGGAACCAGGAATTCTTGCAGAAATTAGTGGTACGGTGAGTTTCGGCAAGGAAACTAAGGGTAAAAAACGCCTGGTAATAACCCCTTTTGATGGCAGCGATCATTATGAGGTGCTGATTCCAAAATGGCGGGTGATGAATGTATTCGAGGGTGAAAATGTCGAAAAGGGGGAGGTTGTTTCTGATGGCCCTCCGGATCTACAGGATATTTTACGTTTGAAAGGCGTTAGTGCGCTGGCAGAATACATCGTGGATGAGATCCAGGAAGTTTATCGTCTGCAGGGTGTTGTTATTAACGATAAACATATTGAGATTATTGTGCGTCAGATGCTGCGTAAAGTGGAGGTATCTGACTCCGGAGATACCAATTTGATCAAGGGTGATCAGGTTGAGCTCAATGCGGCACTTGAAGCCAACGAGAAAGCAGAGCGTGATGGCCTTCACCCGGCGCACTATGACCGATTATTACTGGGTATAACCAAGGCGTCCCTTGCCACTGAATCTTTTGTTTCTGCGGCCTCTTTCCAGGAAACCACTCGAGTTTTAACTGAAGCTGCGGTGACTGGCAAGAAAGATTTTCTGCGTGGTTTGAAGGAGAATGTGGTTGTAGGCAGGCTGATCCCGGCGGGTACCGGCTTGACCTACCATGCTGAACGAAAGCGTAAACGTCTGGCGGAAGCGGCAGTTCGTGACGGTGTATCAACAGTTTCTGCGGATGAAATAGAGCAGGCGTTGACTGAAGCACTCAACGAGCCAGGTTCCTCGTAAGGCAATATCGCTTGACTCGCGGATGCGAGGTCTTTAGAATCTCGCATCCTTTACATTGTGGCAGATACACTGCTACCGTTTTATTTAACTAGTGGAGCTTTTTAATGGCAACGATCAATCAATTGGTCCGTAAGCCGCGTAAGAAAAGAGTAGCGAAAAGCGATGTGCCTGCACTCCAGTCCTGCCCGCAGCGACGAGGTGTCTGTACGCGTGTTTATACCACTACTCCAAAAAAACCGAACTCAGCTTTGCGCAAAGTGTGTCGTGTGCGCCTGACCAATGGATATGAGGTCACCTCATATATTGGCGGCGAAGGACATAACCTGCAGGAGCACTCGGTTATTCTTATACGTGGTGGACGGGTAAAAGACCTGCCTGGTGTACGCTACCATACAGTAAGAGGTTGTCTGGATACTGCGGGCGTGAACGACCGCAAACAGGCGCGTTCAAAGTACGGAACAAAGCGACCAAAATCCTAGTGTATTGGTTCTTTTGCGATCGGAGTCGCTATTTTCCGGTTGTGGTCGTACAGTAAGGCCAGATCACCCTGCTGATTTTTGCAGATGTCAATTCTGGATAATCCTGAATCTAAGGTGAAAATTTATGCCAAGAAGAAGAGTTATAGCTAAAAGAGAGGTGCTGCCAGACCCCAAATTCGGCAGCAAAGTACTAGCCAAGTTTATCAACCATGTGATGATTAGCGGCAAAAAATCTGTTGCTGAACGTATTGTCTATGGTGCTCTGAGCACAGTTCAGGAGCGTACGGGTGTTGCTGACCCCATCGAGACTTTTGAGAAAGCACTCGAAACAATTCAGCCAATGGTTGAGGTGAAATCTCGTCGTGTTGGTGGAGCGACTTACCAGGTGCCTGTAGAGGTCAGATATTCAAGACAGGCCGCGCTTGCAATGCGCTGGTTGGTTGAAGCAGCGCGTAAACGTGGTGAGAAATCCATGGCTCTGCGTCTGGCTGGTGAGATAGTTGACGCAGCGGGCGGAAAGGGTGCAGCGGTCAAGAAGCGCGAAGATGTGCATCGTATGGCAGAGGCCAACAAGGCTTTCTCGCACTATCGTTTTTAATTAGAATCAAATCTAGAGGATACAGTTGTGGCACGTTCAACGCCGATTAGCCGTTACCGCAATATTGGTATTTGTGCGCATGTAGATGCGGGCAAAACGACAACTACAGAGCGAGTACTGTTCTATACAGGCCTTTCCCACAAAATTGGTGAGGTCCACGATGGAGCTGCTACCATGGACTGGATGGAGCAGGAGCAGGAGCGTGGCATTACAATTACATCTGCTGCAACTACCTGTTTTTGGCAAGGGATGCAGGCTCAGTTTCCTGAACATCGGGTCAATATTATTGATACGCCGGGACACGTTGACTTTACCATTGAGGTTGAGCGTTCTTTGCGGGTACTGGATGGTGCGGTCGTGGTTCTTTGCGGTTCCTCCGGGGTGCAGCCCCAGACCGAGACAGTCTGGCGCCAGGCGAACCGTTATGAAGTCCCGCGCATGGTATTTGTTAACAAGATGGATCGGGCTGGAGCTAGTTTTGAAATGGTTGTTAGTCAATTAAAGGATCGGTTGGGCGCCAATCCTGTGCCCCTGCAGATGACCATTGGTGCAGAGGAGGAGTTCAAGGGAGTTGTGGATCTGGTTAAGATGAAAGCCATTATTTGGAATGAGGCTGACCAGGGAATGACTTTTGAATACCAAGAGATTCCTGCCGACCTTCTATCTCTGTGCGAAGAGATGCGAGAGAATTTGATCGAGGCAGCTGCTGAAGCGTCAGATGAGCTGATGGAAAAATATCTTGAGGAAGGTGAGCTTTCTGAAGAGGAGATCAAGCAGGGTATTCGCCAGCGAACACTGGCTAATGAAATAGTGCCTGTTATTGGCGGGTCAGCCTTTAAAAATAAGGGCGTTCAAGCGATGCTTGATGCGGTTATTGAATATCTTCCCTCACCTACAGAGGTGAAGGCAATTGAGGGTATTCTTGATGACGAGACGATCGGTGTTCGTACTGCGGACGATGATGCACCCTTTTCGGCGCTAGCCTTTAAAATTGCAACTGATCCGTTTGTTGGAACCCTGACCTTTTTTAGGGTTTACTCTGGCCGCTTAGGTTCTGGTGATACTGTTTATAATCCTGTCAAGTTCAAGAAGGAGCGTGTCGGGCGTATGGTCCAGATGCACTCCAAAGACCGGAAAGAGATTAAAGAGGTTTTGGCGGGCGATATCGCTGCAGCGATCGGCCTTAAGGATGTTACTACAGGCGACACCCTTTGTGCACTTGATGAAATTATTACTCTGGAGCGAATGGAGTTCCCTGAGCCGGTAATCTCTGTTGCTGTAGAACCAAAGACAAAGGCTGATCAGGAAAAAATGGGCATCGCCCTTGGTAAGCTGGCTCAGGAGGATCCCTCGTTCAGAGTTAAGACTGACCAGGAGACCGGTCAGACCATTATCTCTGGTATGGGTGAGTTGCATCTAGATATCATTGTTGACCGTATGAGGCGCGAGTTTAACGTTGAGGCCAATGTCGGCAAGCCTCAGGTGGCTTACCGCGAAGCTATTCGCAATACCTGTGATATTGAAGGTAAGTTCGTCCGTCAGTCAGGTGGTCGTGGTCAGTATGGTCACGTCTGGATTAAATTTGAGCCTGCTGAAAATCGCTCTGAAGAAAAACTAGAGTTTGTCAATCAGATCGTTGGTGGTTCGGTGCCTAAAGAGTATATTCCAGCAGTACAAAAGGGTATTGAAGAGCAGATGAAAAATGGTGTGCTGGCTGGTTACCCGCTGCTTGGCTTGAAAGCCACACTTTATGACGGATCCTTTCACGAAGTAGATTCTAACGAGATGGCGTTCAAAGTAGCTGGTTCACTGGCGGCTAAGCAACTGTCTGGTAAAGGTGGCGCAGTGTTGCTTGAACCAACGATGAGTGTTGAAGTTGTGACTCCCGAGGAAAGCATGGGTGATGTGATGGGTGACCTGAACCGCCGTCGTGGTTTGCTCCAAGGGATGGAGGATTCAACCATGGGTAAGATTATTCGTGCCGAAGTTCCGTTAGGTGAGATGTTTGGTTATGCGACTGATCTTCGTTCTGCGACCCAGGGACGAGCAACCTATACCATGGAATTTTCTAAGTATTCGGAAGCTCCCAGCAGCATTGCTGACGAAATAATCAACAGAGCTTAACAGTAAATTATGATTTTGAACGAGGGCAGAAGAGATGTCTAAAGAAAAGTTTGAACGCACCAAGCCGCAT
>CAYYRK010000049.1:0-16208 GCA_964473915.1 uncultured Pseudomonadales bacterium | reverse complement strand
CCTCTGGAATGACCGCCTGGGGTAGTATTCCCGATCAGTTTTATCTGTTTTGCTGCGGTAACGGGCACCTTCCCCTTCTGATCCTCCGTTCACCAAAAACAAGTCAACCACATCGGTTATTTTGCGCTTACAGCTCAACCTCAGCTGCCGCCTCCATGTAATAACCCGGGCTAACAATACAAAGTCTATGGAATGTCAGTGGGGGGGCGTCGTCACTCATTTTTGATAAGAGGGAGCTGGGGTTTATAGAGCAAGCAGATAAGTGCTGGAGCAGAGAGCCTGCTCCAGCATCCGATAGATATTAGCTTTTTGGATCCGGATTTTTTAGTGCATCTTCATCGGAGGATACTACCGGGGGGGTTTTTGTGGTTGGCTTTTTCCGTTTAGGTTTTTCGTCGGAGTCTGCCAGAGGAGCAGCTTTTGGCGGGGTGACCGCTACTGTTGTACTATCCTCCAAATCTTTGGCAGTTTCCTTGGTCTTAACCACAGCAGTCGGTGCTTGTTCCTGATCAGGTGTTGGCTTGCTATCTTCCGGTTGATGCGGTTTGACCGTCGGCTGTTTCTCCACGGTTTCTATTTTTAGTGTTTGTTGCTGTGGTGCTTGTTGCTCTTGTTGCTGTAGCGCTTTTTTCTGGGCAAGCTGTTTTTGGCGCTTGCGTTCACGCGGGTCATTGGATGCCCGTTTTGGTGTGCTCTGTCGAGGTTCTTCAGATTTTTGTTTCGTCTTTGGTTGAACCGCCTCTTCAGTGGCCACAGCAGTTGCGGGCTTTTTTTCCTTCGCAGAGGAAGGTGAAGCTGGCTTTCGAGCCGCTTTTTCAGGCACTGATTTAACTATTTCAGTCTCTGTTTGTTTCGAATCGAGCGTTGTCTTCTCCTGAATAGAGGGTTTAGCGGTCTCGATAGGGGCATCCTGTGCAGCTACCGGTGCGCTTTTTACATCGTCAGATACAACCATAGTGTCCTGAGGCTTTTCAGCGACAGGTTTAGCGGACAAGACTTGCGTTGGAACGGTGGTTTTTGGCATGCTCGCTTCCTGAGAGATCGCCGGTTCTGTGTTATTTGTGGTCGGCGAGATGTCTACTCGGGGTTGGGGGCTGGCTGTTTCGCTTTTCCCAGTCACAGCCTGTATGGGTTCTTCAGTTGCCTGAATGCTGGCTGTTTTTTCGTTTTTACCCTGAGTCGATGGCGAGCTGGGTTTGCGACTCCTCGGTTTTTGATCCCGCGCACTGCGGTTCTTTAGATTGCTCTCTTCGCCCGCGGTGCTGTTATTTTCCACACTTTGTGGCTCAGCAGTTTTCGATGCGGAGGGGGGCTGCTTGATCACAGCATCCTGCTGACTGCGGTTGCGATCTCGCTTTTGGGGCGACCTTTTGCCAGTTCTGTTACGGGGTGCTGTTTCGCTTGCTATTTTATTACCGCCAGGTGCTGTTTCGCTTGTGATTTCAGTGTTGTCGCGGCTACCTTTCCTGTTTCGCGTGCTTTTTTCCGTACGAGTATCAACTTTTCTTCTGTCATTTTCAGTGGGACGTCTTTGTTGCTGGCGGGGTTTGTTTTCTTTGTCGCTTTTAGCTTCATTGCTACTGCTGGAAGCCCCTCTTGTTCTCACTGGTTTACGAACTGGTTCCGATATTTTTTCCTCAGCCACTGGCTTTTCCGGGGTGGTGTCTGGGCTAAACAGGCTTTTTATTAACCGCTTGATAGCTCCGGGTTTCGAGGGGGCTTCTGCCCTGGGCGCAGAGGGTGCGGGCCTGGACGGCTCCACCGTTTTTACCGCAGCTTCTAGTTTTTTGGAAGCACTGTGTTTGGGTGCAGTGGTTTCTAATGTATCTTCCTGAACCAGGCCATAGCTGCTGTCGGTTGTACGTACGATTTCATCGTCACTCCGGATGCGCTGCACCTCGAAATGAGGAGTTTCCATGTTGGGATTAGGGACAATAACGATTGTTACACCCTGTCTTTTTTCGATATCAGTAACAACCTCGCGTTTTTCATTGAGGAGGAATGTAGCAACTGGCACCGGCAGTATGGCATGAACCTGTGCTGTTCGTTCCTTGAAAGCTTCCTCCTCAATGAGCCTCATCACAGAGAGGGCGAGCGATTCGACGCCACGTATAGAACCATGTCCGTTACAGCGTGGGCAGACGATTGTGGTCGTTTCCCCCAATGAGGGACGCAATCTTTGCCGTGACATCTCCATCAGGCCAAATCGGGAGATGCGTCCAATCTGAATTCGTGCTCTGTCCAGCTTTAAGGCATTGCGCAGTTGATTTTCGACTTCGCGCTGATTTTTGTTGCTGGTCATATCGATAAAATCAATGACTACCAGGCCACCCATATCGCGGAGCCTCAACTGGCGGGCAATTTCATCAGATGCTTCAAGGTTGGTTCTTAGTGCGGTATCTTCAATATTAGTGCCTTTGGTAGCACGAGCTGAGTTGATATCTATTGAAACCAGCGCTTCGGTAGGATCGATCACGATAGACCCACCCGATGGTAGCTTAACCTCTCTCAGGAAGGCGATTTCGATCTGACTTTCGATGTGATAACGATTGAAAAGGGGTACTTCATCTTTGTATAGTTTGACCTTGCTGGTGTAGTCAGGCATGACTTGACTGATAAATTGGCAGGCCTCCTGGTGTATCTTCTCGTCGTCAATGAGTACCTCAGAAATATCCTTGCGCAGATTGTCCCTGATGGCGCGGATAACAAGGTCACTTTCCTGGTAGACGAGAAAGGGGGCTCTATTTTCCAGCGCAGCTTTGCTTATCGCTTCCCATAGTTGTAACAGGTAATCCAGATCCCATTGCAGCTCTTCTATGCTTTTTCCGACACCTGCGGTTCGAACGATAACGCCTGTCTCTTCAGGAATAGTCAGTTGTGACAGGATGCTTTTGAGTTCGTCGCGCTCCTCACCCTCGATGCGTCTTGATATGCCTCCCGCTCTTGGGTTGTTTGGCATGAGCACCAGAAAACGGCCCGCTAGACTGATAAAGGTGGTGAGTGCGGCCCCTTTGTTGCCACGTTCATCCTTTTCGACCTGAACAATGAGTTCCTGACCCTCTTTGATAACCTCTTTGATGTTGACGCGCCCCCTGCTTTGTGCGGGAGGTGTCATGAAATATTCGCGGGATATTGCCTTAAGAGGCAAAAAACCATGTCTTCCAGCACCAAAGTCTACAAATGCAGCCTCCAGGCTTGGCTCGACGCGGGTGATTTTGCCACGGTAGATATTGGCTTTCTTTTGCTCTCTGTTGGCAGATTCGATATCCAGATCGTAAAGGCGTTGTCCATCTACCAGGGCTACACGCAACTCTTCCGGTTGAGTTGCATTAATTAACATTCTTTTCATAATTTACACTATTGCTCGTTTTGGGCGCTTCCCAAACGACAGCAGGCCAAGGATAACACTGGCAGGGCGCGTGCCTTCTGTATTCTTTAATTTGCAGAAGCAGGCGGTGGCTGGAGTTCCAGGTTTCAATTTCTCTGAAGAATTTTCAGCATGAAGTAATTTGTCTTGTAAAATCCTTGGGGTATATCTATTCAATCAATACAAATGTGGGTCGTGTGCGTTGTGCTGGCTTATGGCTGGCTGAGGGTTTTTTACGATACTGTTTTTGACGTCGATTTCGACGAAAAGTCACCCTGTAGTCCATAATCTGATGGCATTTGCCAATTGTTAGCCGCCTTGAAAAGCCCTCTTTTCCTGTAACAGGTCGGTTGATATAAAACTGAAGTCATGCAGATGTTTATCTGCTGTGCAGTTATCTAAAAAACCTGTAGCCCGATGGTGCCGCATAACAGTTTGAAACTGATTGCTACTCTACCTTTTCACATTTGATACCGACTGAACATCTGTTTGTCGTGTTCGCGCGGTTCTAATTAGCCGTTCAACCAACCATGATTAAACAGCGGAAACTTTAATTAATGATTAACAAATAACGATCCAACTGGCCCGATTTTAGGGCGCTGATCGGATGTCATTCCACCTTCTTAGCCTGTACAATGCCCGCTTTGAGCTATATGTATGGATAGCCCCGTTCTGCGATCTGACATTGTGGGTCAAAGAATCCGGCCAATATACCAAAAAATTTATTGGACATCAATCAGATAGAGCAATAATAGAGCGCACTATGCAAGATAATCAGCCAACTATCCTGGTTCAGTCCAGACAATTGGAAGTTGAGAGCGAACAGACGGGTCAAAGGGTCGATAATTTTCTTTTTCGATACCTTAAAGGCGTCCCCAAAACACGTATTTATAAAATGATTCGCAAGGGTGAGGTGCGAGTTAATAAGGGGAGAATCAAGCCCACCTATAAGTTGCAGATGGGAGATTGGTTGCGTATTCCGCCGGTCAGGATATCTGAAGTTGAAGAGCCTCCTCGGGTAAAGCGCTCCTTTGCTGACGAAATTGAACGGGCTATTTTGTATGAAGACAAGCGGTTGATGGTGGTCAATAAACCGTCAGGCCTTGCTGTACATGGTGGTAGCGGCATTAAGCTTGGACTTATCGAGATTCTTCGGCAGATCAAGCCGAATGAAAAAACACTGGAATTGGTGCATCGGCTAGACCGGGACACATCAGGTTGTATTATGGTTGCCAAAAAACGGTCGATGCTGACCGAGCTGCACAAGCAGCTTCGTGAAAGCCAGGTAAACAAGGAATATTTATTGCTGGTAGCGGGAAGATGGCCGCGTCGAAAAAATGAGGTTGATGCTCCGCTGGAAAAAAACGTGCTCAATTCAGGTGAGCGCATGGTGAGAGTCAGCCCGTCGGGTAAGGCTTCAGTTACCCGGTATGAACTGCTTCAATATTACGAAGGCTATAGTCTGGTTCGAGCTAAACCTATTACCGGTCGGACGCATCAGATCCGCGTTCATTGCCAGTATGCAGGGTTTCCTATTCTTGGCGACCAGAAATATGGTGATGACGAGGCAAACAAAAGAGTCCGTAAGCTGGGTTTGAGCAGGCTTTTCCTGCATGCCCATCGGCTGGTGCTTTCCGATACTGGTCAGGAGATGCCCCATAATTTTGAGGCCCCTCTCGATTCTGACTTGCAGCTTTTCCTGAAAAATATAACTTCACTTTAAATCTAGGATAATGGAATAATATATTGTATTCATTGATTATATTTGACTGGGATGGGACATTAGTTGATTCTGTTGCTCGTATCGTGGCCAGTCTTCGCCTAGCCATTGATGACCTTAATTTTCCAGAGCTTGAAGATGAAAAGCTCAAGGATATTATCGGGCTTGGTTTGCCAGAGGCGATGCAGACGCTCTACCCTGATGCATCGACAGCAGATTATGAAAGGTTACGAGAGCGATACGCACATTTTTTTCTGCAATCAAATGATATTCCGGCTCATCCCTTTCCTGGCGTAGGCGTAGCGCTTGACCGATTATCAGGCCAGGGGTTGACTCTTGCGGTGGCTACAGGAAAAAGCCGCAAGGGGTTGAATAGAGCGTTGCACGATAGTGGTTGGAAGAAATATTTCGCCCACAGCCGGTGCGCGGATGAAACATTGTCCAAACCACACCCCAGGATGCTGGAGGAGCTTCTCGAAGAAGCCGCCGTCAGGCCGGAAAATGCCCTGATGATTGGCGACACCGAATACGATCTTGATATGGCTCAGCGTGCTGGAGTTGATAGAGTGGCGGTTAGTTATGGCGTGCATGAATTAAGTCGCTTGAGGCGGTATCAACCAGGCCTTATCATAGATCACATGGATGAGCTGGTTGATTGGCTGGCCAGCAGGCACAGGACACAATAAGGTATTCAACTTCAGGGAAGTTATCGGGCTTAGGTGGTTGTAGTGCGGAAAAATCCGGTTAAACTCAGCTTTTTATCAGCAGATCAACCTCAGGTTCGGCAGACTCTTTGGAAACTATTATACGGAGCAGCAGATGACAGATAACGCCTGGAATGAACCCCCGCAGGGTAGCAGTGACCAGAAGCCACCAAAAGATGCTACGGGCAGAGAGTGGAAGCTAATTGAGCAACTGCTTATGTCCCAGACACGAGAGGCAAAACGTGGTCGGCGCTGGGGGATATTTTTTAAACTAATGACCTTTGCCTATCTGTTTTTTGTTTTGATGCTGTTTGTACCCCGCTTTGACCTGGGTTCTACCAAAAACCTGGGAGGAGATCACACTGCTTTGGTTGAAATTCAGGGTGTTATCGCTGAAGGGGAAGCTGCTAATGCGGACGCAGTTGTTGCGGGGGTGCGCGCTGCATTTAAAAACAAGAATACCAAGGGCGTTATTTTGCGTATCAACAGCCCCGGGGGTACGCCTGTTCAAGCGGGCTATATCTATGATGAGATTGTACGCCTTCGCAAGCTTCATCCGGAAATTAAACTCTATGCAGTGATCAGCGACCTGGGGGCTTCTGGCGGTTATTATGTGGCGGCTGCAGCTGATGAGATCTATGCTGACAAGGCCAGTTTGGTTGGCTCGATCGGGGTGATCTCCTCCAGTTTTGGTTTTGTAAATGCCATGGAGAAGCTGGGTGTGGAACGCCGACTCTACACCGCTGGCGAAAACAAAGCGTTCCTTGACCCGTTTTCACCGCAAAAAGAGGTAGAGACTCAATTTTGGCAAGGGGTTTTGGCGGTTACACATCAGCAGTTTATCGATAGAGTCAAGGCGGGGCGGAGTGGGCGTTTGGCAGATGATCCCGCGCTGTTTTCTGGTCTGATCTGGACGGGTGAGCAGGCTCTCGAGCTGGGTTTGATCGATGGATTGGGCAGTGCCGGTTATGTGGCCAGAGAAATCATCGGTGAAAAACATATTGTTGACTTTACTCTGCACAAAACGCCCCTGGAAGAGTTGGCCGAAAAACTGGGGGTTTCCATCAGTCGCAGCTTAGTGAATCAGCTGGGGTTTCAGCAGCCTCGTTTTCAGTGAGGCTCTTCCAAGGGGGATACCCCCTCTCTGAGCAGCATATCTGTTAGTGTAATTAACGGCAGGCCCTGCAGACTGGTAACATCGCTGCCCTGCATACTTTTAAAGAGCACAATGCCGGTTTGTTCCCACTTAAAACTACCGGCACAGTCCAGGGGGTTGTCCAGCTCAATATAACGCCTGATTTGCGATTGTGAAAGGTCTCTGAAAACAACCTGGAAGGGAATCAGCCCAAGTTGGTAGTTTTTACTGCGGCTGTTGTAGAGGCATAGGCTAGTTAAAAAACAGACATTTTTGCCGCTGGCCGCTTCCAGCTGTGCCTGCGCCCCGTCCCTGGTGCCGGGCTTGCCTAATATCTGCCCCTGGACTACGGCAACCTGGTCGCTGCCTATAATCAGTGCATCTGGGTAACTGTCTGCAACCGCTTTGGCTTTAGCCAGCGCCAGGCGTTTTGCCAGTTGTTCGGGAGGTTCTCCTGCGAGTGGGGTCTCATCAATGCTGGGGTTGGCCGTTACGAAATTCAGCCGAAGTCTGTCTAGCAGAGCTTTTCGATAACTGGACGTGGAGGCTAAAACAAGTTGCATTGGAGTTGATGATTAGATTATGGTCAGTGCTATGCAAGACGATATATTTGATGACATAGAGATGCTAAAGCATTTCGAGCCCGGAGTACAAGCCCCGATTGGTACAGAAAACGCCTGGTACTTTATCTACAGCGGTCATGCTGTGTTGGGTAGTCAACATAATCGACAATGGCAGCCTATCGCGCAAGATCAATATCTGGCGTTGTCGCTCACTCCGTTAAGCCAGGTTTATATGGGAACCTTGAGAGGGGTCGCCTGTTACGGGGTGGAACTCGCATGGGGGTTTGAGGCGCCAGTGAACCACTATTGGACGGGGTTGCGGCGGTTGTTGCTTCAGACTGATGAGTCGCTGTTTGCTATAGTGGGCAGAGGGCGGCAACTGCTTGAGTGGCACCGTACCCACCAGTTTTGTGGCCAGTGTGGGCAGCTTATGCAGGATCATCCTGTTGACAGGGCGCGCCAATGTTTGAGTTGTGACAAGCTTTTTTATCCAAGACTTTCGCCCTGTATAATTGTGTTGGTAACACGCGGAGAGGAGTTGTTGTTAGCTCGCGGGGCGGGACATTCTGACGCGGTGTACAGCACCTTGGCTGGATTTATTGAGGCGGGTGAAACGGTTGAACAGGCCGTTCACAGAGAGGTCATGGAAGAGGTGGGTCTGGAACTTCAAAAACCAGTTTATCAGGGCAGCCAATCCTGGCCTTTTCCCCATCAGCTGATGCTTGGTTTTGAAGCGGCGTATCACTCGGGTGAAATTGCAATTGATGAAAAAGAGATAGCCGATGCACGCTGGTGGCATTTTACTGAGTTGCCGCGCCACCCTCCAGAGATGAGCATCTCGGGTCGATTGATTCACAATTATGTGCAACGATTGATCAAGCAGCGTGAGTAAGCAGGCCCTGGGCAAGGGCGAACTTTCTTGTCGCAGAACCTAATGATCAAAAACTGACGGGCAGTCGTTGCTCATCCCAGCTTCCGGGCGACCCGCTGAAATGGCCAGCTATGAGTGTGCCGCAGACGTTACAGCAACCATCAGGGTCCAGCTGCCACTCCCCTATGCGGTAGCCAGTGCGTTCAATTAAACGCTGACCACAGTTGTAGCACCAGGTGCTGTTAGTTGCCGTATCCTTAATATTGCCGGTGTACACATAATGAAGGCCGTTATTCATTGCGATTTTTCGTGCTTTTAGCAGTGTTGAGGCAGGTGTTTGAGGTTTGTCTCGCATGTTCCAGTCTGGATGAAAAGCCGTAAAATGTAGCGGAACTTCGACCCCCAGGTTTTCTCTGATCCAGCAGGTCATGGCATCAATTTCTTTCTCTCCATCATTTTCACCGGGGATCAACAGGGTGGTTATCTCTAGCCAGCACCGGGTCTCCTGATATATGTAGGCCAGCGTATCCAATACGACACCAAGCTTTGCCCCACAGATTTTCCGATAAAAGCTTTCAGAAAAAGCCTTTAGGTCTACATTAACTGCATCCATATGCCGATAAAAATCCACGCGTGGTTCAGGGCAGATATAGCCCGCAGTCACAGCTACCGATTTAACTCCTGCCTCCTTGCAGGCCTGTGCGGTATCCACCGCGTACTCAAGAAATATGACTGGGTCGTTATAGGTGAAAGCGATGCTGGTGCAGCCTAGCTTGAGCGCAGCATCGGCAAGTTTATGCGGCATTGCGTAGTCGGACAGGGTGTGCATCTCTCTGGATCTGCTCATATCCCAGTTCTGGCAGAATTTACAGGCCAGGTTGCAACCGGCAGTGCCGAAAGAGAGTACTGCTGATCCGGGGTAAAAATGATTCAGTGGTTTTTTTTCTATCGGATCAACACAAAACCCGCTGGAAAGGCCATAACTAAAAAGCTTGACCTGGTTGTCTTCCCTGCCGCGTACAAAACAGAGGCCGCGCTGACCCTCATTCAGTTTGCAGGCGCGTGGGCAAAGATCGCACTGAATGCGATCATCTTCCAACGTGTGCCAGTAACGGGTCGATATGGTTGTGGCTGTATGCATAGCAGCGACAGTGTATTGATAAGGAGATGACCTTAGAGACCTCTTTATTATAAAATAGTTCTCAAGGGGGTATTTAAATATGAAAAAATCAGTACGACCCGCTGCGGTGGCTGGCACCTTTTACCCCGCAGAGCCACACCAGTTAGGGCATATGCTGGATGAGTTGCTTTTACCGTACACCGGTTTCCAGAATGAGGGCTCAGTGGAATCTGCTCCGGCGCTTGCCTACATCGTGCCCCATGCAGGTTATATCTATTCCGGTCCAACCGCTGCTGAGGCCTACCACAGAATGGCTGAGCAATTTTCTGATCCGCGAATCATACTTTTTGGCCCCGCTCATTATCACTATTTCACAGGGCTGGCAGTGCCCTCGGTGTCACATTTTGAGACCCCCCTGGGGCAGGTGGCGCTGGATACGGGGCTCATTGAAAGACTGGTTAATACCCAGGGGCTAATCTACTCAGATAAAGCGCACCAGCAAGAGCACAGCCTGGAGGTTCAGCTGCCCTTTTTGCAAAGAGTGTTTGATAGTTTCTCTCTAGTACCCATACTGTTGGGTGATACAGCTCCAGCACAGGTGCTCACAGTGATGGAAACTGTTTGGGGGCTGGAAAATACCCTGGTGCTTGTCAGCTCCGACCTGAGCCATTTTCATCTCTATCAGGAAGCCTGTGATATCGACCGTAACACCAGTGCAGCCATCTGTCATCGCAGGGGAAACCTTGTTGGTGAACAGGCTTGCGGTTATCAGGGGATCAATGCACTGTTGCAGCTGGCAGAAAAGCGTGATTTGCGGGTAAATGCGTTAAAGCTGGAAAATTCCGGAGATACTGCCGGTGATAGAAATCGGGTTGTGGGTTATGGCGCTTACGGAGTTTACGGTGCTTGATTGTAGCCAGAAAAACAGGCTGCTCGATATTGCACAGCGGGCTATTGAGAATGGTATGGCCGGGGTCGAAGAAGACTCTTTGACGTATGCCAGAAAAGGGGGGTCTATTTTTATAGAGGAGATCCCCAATTTCGTGTCCGTTTGTGTAGGAGGGCAGTTGCGGGGCTGTATCGGTAGCTTGAGGCCTGAGTTGCCACTACATGAAAGTGTTTATAATAACGCCTACTCAGCCGCTTTTTCTGACCATCGTTTCAGGCCTCTGGGCCCAGATGATTTGTCAGGATTGGTCGTGGAGATCAGTATTTTGTCGCCTTTGCAGGAGATCAGGGTGCGCGATGAAAATGATCTGCTCGAACAGCTGGTTCCCAGGAAAGATGGGCTGTTAATAGAGTATGCTCAACAGCGAGCAACCTTTCTGCCCAAGGTGTGGAAATCATTACCAGGAAAATCACAATTTTTGCTGGAACTTAAACGTAAAGCGGGCATGCCTGATTATTGGTGGTCAACTGATATTCGCTGCTTTCGCTATGCGGCTGTAAGCTTTTCAAGAGAAATTCAGGGGCAGAGTGCCGGTTGACCTGGAGGGTGGTTCTCCCGCTTCTGTTAGTTAAAGTTTGCTTTGAGGTGGGTGGTTATTTTGATTCAGGAGGGAGCAGACCAAGTGGTTGACCTATTTGGTAACAAGTTTAAATCACAAATACCCAGTCCCGAAGAAGCACTTGTGGGGCGAAAACAAGCTGTCGCTGTTGCTGATAGCCATTTTGTCAATGGCAACCCGCTACAGCCTCCCTGGCCGCAAGGTTATGAGGTTGTGGATTTCGGGATGGGCTGCTTCTGGGGTGCAGAACGAATATTCTGGCAGGTTCCCGGAGTTTATATCACCGCGGTGGGTTATGCCGCAGGTTACACCCAGAACCCCAGCTACGATGAGGTTTGCTCCGGCAGAACCGGGCATACCGAGGTGGTTCGTGTTGTTTATGATCCGTCACAGGTTATTTTCACTGATCTGCTCAAGATCTTCTGGGAATCTCACGACCCGACCCAGGGGATGCGTCAGGGGCATGATATGGGTACTCAGTACCGGTCGGTTATAGTGGTTTATACCGAGTCGCAATACCGGTGGGCACTGGATTCGAAAGAGCAGTATCAGGATGCCCTGAGCGCAATGGGTTATGGTGAGGTTACTACCAGCATACTGAAAAATGGCCACTTTTATTATGCTGAAGATTATCATCAGCAGTATCTGGCTAAAAACCCCGGGGGTTACTGTGGGCTAGCGGGTACCCGCGTTAAATTCCCGGCCTCGTGACAGGGGCAGACCTGGGCCGAGTTTATGGGGGGTAGAGGCGTCTAAAATGCTCATTACCGCAGCAACATGAGTGAAACAGACTGATCACACCGTTCCAAGTGGTTATTTCAATCAAAAAAAGCATGTTATGCTGAACTTTTAAGGCGCGCTTTCAAGTAATAAAATTACTCTAAATAAGCAGGCTCTAAATAGATTGTACAGACAGGGAGTTTTTGGGAATGAAATCTACTTTAAAGAGCTTATCAACGAGCTTTCGCTATACGGCTCAAACTATTGTTTTATTTGCTTTGCTGAGCCCCCCCGGCGCCGGCGCCGAAACCGGTCTCTACCGAGTCGAACAACGAACGGTTTTTGACTTGAAATCGGTTTTTGCCTCAGTGCAATCTGTGGATGTGACTCAGGGTAGAGCTCGTATCGGCGGTACCCTGGTTGAACTGTCGGTTGACGAGGGTGATATTGTTGAGGCCGGGCAGAAACTGGCCTTGATACGTGACGCCAAGCAAAAATTACAGATTGCCGCTTTTGCATCAAAATTGCGCTCCTTGCAGGCGCAGCAACAGTTGGATAAAACCACCCTGAAAAGGACCTCAACCCTGCGTAAAACAGGCAAAGCTAGTCAGGCGGAGTTAGATAAAGCGCGAACCAAGGTCGAGGTTGTCACTGCTGATATTGCCGCTCTTAAGTTAGATCAGGCTGTTGTTCGTGAGTTCCAGTCGCAGGGTGATGTGCTTGCCCCGACCCGTGGCCGGGTACTCAGCGTTAAGGTTACCCAGGGTGTCGTGGTTATGCCAGGCGAGGTCATTGCCGATATTGCCGCAGATAGTTACATCCTACGATTAATGCTTCCTGAGCGCCATGCCCGTTTTATTAAAATAGGTGACAGCGTTTTGGTGGCACAGCGGGGTATGCTCGACGCGAGCAGTGGCATTAATCCACAATCCCAACGTGAAGGTACTGTATCCCAGGTCTACCCCGAACTCGATGGTGGTCGCGTAGTCGCCGATGTTCAGGTCGACGGCCTCGGTGATTTTTTTGTCGGTGAACGCGTTAGAGTCTGGGTTTCTACCGATGAGCGCCAGGCTTATGTCATACCCAAAAAATATATCCACCGGCGTTATGGTCTGAGCTTTGTCTACCTCAGCGATGGTACTGAGATTGTTATTCAACCCGGCACCCAACTCGCCTCGGGTATTGAAATTTTATCGGGCCTACAAACCGGCGATACACTCATTCAACAGCTGCAAAAAACCCCAGCCCACTTTGATAAAGCGGGGGAATAACCGTGTCTTTAGGTATAGCAGGGCGTGTCACTAGATCATTTGTCCAATCGGCACTAACGCCACTAATTCTAGTTGTTTCAGTCGTTCTGGGTGGAATGGCACTACTAAGCATGCCCCAGGAGGAGGACCCACAGATCACCGTTCCCTTCGTCGATATTTTTCTTGCCACTCCAGGCCTGAAGGCTGAGGATGTAGTTGAGTTGGTCACCAAGCCCTTTGAAGATATTTTAAAGGGCATCGATAATGTTGAGCATGTCTACTCGATGACCCGTGACGATGGCATCGCCCTTACCGTGCGCTTTGATACCGGCTTTGATGATGATGTCGCCGTAGCACGTGTCAATGATGCGATTGACGCTAACCGCTATCGTGTGCCTGAAAACTTGCCGCCACCGTTAGTGATCGGCCGTAGTATTGATGATGCAGCCGTCGTGGTGCTCACCCTGTCACCCAAGCCCGGTAATAAAGGTCGCTGGAGTGCTGAGACCCTTTACGATTTAACCCAAGAGCTTAAGCATGAAATTATAAAAGTCGATGATGTTGGCCTGACTTATATTATTGGTGGCCAGCCCAAAGAGCTTCGCATCGAGCCCGACCCGGAGCTGCTCTCGTTGTACGGTATCACCCTTAATCAGGTGGTTGATAAAATACGCAATGCCAACCTGTCATTTGCCGCTGGTAGTTTGCGTAATACCAATCAACTAACACCGGTTATTATTGGCCAAACACTACACAGTACAACAGAGGTCGGTTTGCTCATCATTACCAGCGTTGATGGTCGTCCCGTGTATTTGCGCGATGTAGCGAAGGTTGTTCTCGGTGCAAGTCTGAGGGAACATCGAGTTTCACAGCTGCTTCGAGTCAGCGACGATGGTAAAACTTACGAGCGCCTGCCTGCCGTCACATTAGCCATAGGCAAGCGCAATGGTGCCAATGGCGTTTCCATTAGCGAGGATGTAATAAAACGCCTGGAGCTGGTGCGCGGTGGTCTAATCCCCGACGACATCAACCTGGAAATAACCCGTGATTACGGTGAAACAGCGGGCCACAAATCTAACGAAATGATGCTCCACCTGATTCTTGCTACCGCAGCCATCGTCATCATCATGGGTCTGTTTTTGGGCTGGCGAGAAGGTATCGTGGTACTGCTCGTTGTTCCGTCGACCATCTTATTAACTTTTTTTACCTGCTGGATGCTTGACATCACCCTCAACCGGATGACCATGTACGGTATTATTTTTTCCATCGCCATCCTTGCCGATGACGCAATTGTGGTGATCGAAAATGTTTCCCGTCACTGGCGAATGCATGATGGGCGCAGTGTGCTAAAAGCCACAATTGATGCAGTGGCCGAAGTTGGAAACCCCACTATTATTGCCACCTTTACCGTTGTGTTGGCCATGCTTCCGATGCTTTTCATCCACGGTTTTGTTGCGCCCTTTCTCAAACCCATTCCCATTGCCGCCTGTGCAGCGATGATATTTTCGCTGATCCTCGCTTTCACCGTCGTGCCCTGGGCCATGCTGAAATTGCGCCCCAATACCGATGGCAAAAATACCGAGTCGGTAGTGATAAAGTTAGAGGATGAAAAAGAGGCCCAGGGTGGTGTTTTCGGCGCCTTAGTGCGTGTGAGCATGGGCAGATTGTTGAGTACACCCAAGCGTGCTAAATACACAGTATTAACTGTTGTATGCCTTAGCATGCTCACCTTTTTAATGCCCTATTACAAGCTGGTTCTGTTTAAAATCATGCCCTTTGATGACAAACAGGACATTCAAATACAGTTTGATCTGCCCGAGGGTGCCACACTGGAAGCAACCGATCGCATACTGGTTGAGGCCAGCCATTTAATTGGTGATATTGAAGAGATTCAAAATATGCAGCTCTACGCTGGTGTGGCAGGGCCCTTCCATTTTTATGGGCTTGTGCGTCAGGACTACCTGCGCAATTCACCCGAGCTAGGGGAAATTCGTATCCGCTTATCATCGACCTGGGAACGGAAACGCGAGAGCCACGATATCGCAATGGAGATTCGCCAACGTTTAAAGGCCCTTAAGCTGCCGAAAAATACCACAGTAGAGTTGGTCGAATCTCCACCTGGGCCGCCTGCGCCCTATATCGTGCTTGCCGAGGTTTATGGTCCCGATGCTGAAACCCGGCGTACCAGCGCACGTAAAATACAGCAGGCAATCGATCAGGTTCCCGCCCTGGCAGAAACCGATAACTCCCTCGGCAACCCGCCAATGCGCATGCGCATCGCCATTGACCAGGAAAACCTCGATTTCCACCAAGTGGATGAGGGCGCTGTTTACAGCACACTTTCCGCCCTGCTACAGGGTGTGAATCTTGGCCATTCCCACCGCGGTGATGGCCGCAACCCTATCCCTATCGTCCTGCGCCAGCCCAAAGAATCCCTGTTTATAGGTGAACGTCTACTCTCAACACCTGTCCCCACCATAAACGGTGAAACCAGAGAACTAGGGGATGTGGTCAGCATTACCCACGAGCCTGCCTCCTACCCCATCTATCGTCGTGATGGCCACTTTGCAGACTTGGTGATGGCCAGTATTCGCGGTGAGCACCACGATGCACCCATGTACGCACTGTACGAGGTTGAACAGATTATTAAGCAGATGGACTGGTCCAATGGTGTGCAGCCAGAGGTGCGCTATTTCGGTCAGCCTGAAGATGAGAGCAAACCAACCCTACTGTGGATGGGTGAGTGGGATATAACCAAAGAAACCTTTACCGAATTGGGCTCCGCCTTTAGCTACGCCATACTCGGCATCTATATATTGGTCGTCGGCCAATTCAGTAGTTTTAAAACTCCGCTGGTAGTTCTGCTACCCGTTCCGCTGGGCTTTTCAGGTATTATTATCGGTCACTGGGTCATGGATGCTACTTACTCCATGCCCTCTACCATTGGTCTGATTGCCCTATCAGGCATTGTGGTGCGAAACTCGATTTTATTGATCGAGTTTATCCACATGAAAAGTCGTGAAGGGGTACCCATGCGTACTGCAGCGCTGGAGGCGGCGGCGATTCGTGCCAAACCTATTTTCCTCACCGCCCTGGCTGGCATTGCTGGTTCTGCATTTATTCTGCCCGATGCTATGCTACACGGAATGGGCGTGGCCTTGATGTTTGGCCTCGCCTCATCAACGGTGCTAACCTTGCTAGTGATACCCGCCATGTACGTCTGGCTGCGTGATGATGGTCGTGAGGTGTA
>CAYYRK010000048.1:1915-16223 GCA_964473915.1 uncultured Pseudomonadales bacterium | reverse complement strand
CAACCTAGATTCCTCAGTTGACCGCTCCATTCTAATAGTAACTTGTTGATATGAATACAATTAGCTTTGATCTATCTCTTCATCCGCTGGGTGGGTTACTGAGAAAGGTAGCGAGTTATTATGAGACCTTTGCACGAGAGCCCCATTGATTCCGACAGCTTTTGTGAAAACCATAATGCTGGACCAGCCGGTCGGTTGCTGTCATATACTCCAGACTGCTTTTACAGTATATTGGCGCCTTCCCAGAAGGTCGTTTGTGCGACCATCTTGTTTTACTCCCAGGAGGCAGGTCCTTACTCATGTCTGAGCTGAAAAATGATCGTTTTTTAAGGGCGCTGCTGCGTCAACCCGTTGACTATACGCCAGTATGGATGATGCGCCAGGCGGGACGTTATTTGCCGGAATACAAGGCTACTCGGCAGCGAGCTGGTGACTTTATGGATCTGTGCCGTAATGCCGAGCTGGCCTGTGAGGTAACTCTTCAGCCTCTGGAGCGTTTTCCTCTGGATGCAGCTATTTTGTTCTCCGATATTCTGACCATCCCTGATGCAATGGGGCAGGGGCTTTATTTTGAAGCTGGAGAAGGGCCGAAGTTTCGCAAGGTGATCAAAACGCCTCAGGATGTGGCCCAGCTCAAGGTGACCGATGGTGATGACGACCTTGGTTATGTGATGAACGCGGTGCGCACCATCCGCAGTGAGCTGAATGGAAGGGTACCTCTGATCGGTTTTTCTGGCAGCCCCTGGACGCTGGCAACCTATATGATTGAGGGTGGCTCGACCAAAGATTTCCAGAAGATCAAAACCTTTATGTTTCAGCAACCCGAGGCGATGCATCAGCTGCTGGAGGTGCTGGCCCAGTCGGTGATCTCCTATCTTAACGCACAGATCCGTGCCGGAGCGCAGGCAGTACAGATTTTTGATACCTGGGGTGGAGTGCTCAGCGGCCCCTGTTACCGCGAGTTCTCGCTAAACTATATGCAACAGATTGTGGCGGGCTTGATCCGTGAGAACGAAGGCCGAGAGGTTCCGGTGATTTTGTTTACCAAGGGTGGTGCTAACTGGCTGGAAGATATGGCAGCCACCGGCGCAAACTGCCTGGGGTTGGACTGGACAATAGAGATTGGTGCTGCTCGCCAGCGGGTGGGTGAGCAGGTGGCTTTACAGGGTAATATGGACCCCTCGGTGCTGTTTGCCAAGCCAGGTCGTATCCGCCAGGAAGTGGCCAGTATTCTGGAAAGTTATGGTGCCGGGCCGGGGCAGATCTTCAACCTGGGACATGGTATCAGTCAATTTTCCGATCCGGAGCATGCCGGGGTTTTTGTTGAGGCGGTTCACGAACTCAGTGCGCCCTACCATTGTAATGGCTAAAGCGAAAAGTAAAATCGCCTTTGTTTGTTCGGAGTGTGGTTCGGATTTTTCGAAATGGCAGGGCCAGTGCACCGATTGTGGTGGCTGGAATACACTGAGCGAGTTTCGAGTTGCCGGTTCCCCGGCACGCAGCGGTGCTAAGACCGGGGGATATACCGGCTCAGCCTCTGAAGTTCAGCTGTTATCAGAAGTCAACCTGGAGAGCATTCCGCGTATCAGTACCGGAATGGCTGAACTTGACCGGGTGCTGGGTGGTGGTCTGGTGCCCGGTTCCGTGGTGTTGATAGGTGGTCATCCGGGTGCCGGTAAAAGTACCCTGTTGCTGCAGGTGATGTGTCTGCTGGCCCAGCGTATGAGTGCGCTTTATGTGACCGGGGAAGAATCTCCACAGCAGGTGGGGCTGCGGGCCAGGCGCCTGGAACTGCCGGCGGGTAATCTGCAGATTTTTTCCGAAACCAGTGTTGAAACCATCTGTATGACCGCTGCCCGGCAGAAGCCAGCAATTATGGTGATTGACAGCATTCAGGTGATGCATCGGGAGGATGTCAGCTCGGCGGCGGGTAGTGTCTCTCAGGTGCGAGAAAGCGCCGCCAGCCTGACCCGTTTTGCCAAGCAAACCAATACTGTGGTGCTGATGGTTGGCCATGTCACCAAAGATGGTAGTCTGGCAGGCCCCAAGGTTCTGGAGCATATGATCGATTGCTCCATTATGCTTGAGGGAACCAGTGATAGCCGTTTTCGAACCCTGCGGGGCATCAAGAACCGATTTGGTGCGGTGAACGAACTGGGGGTTTTTGCGATGCTCGACAGCGGCCTCAAAGAGGTCAAAAATCCCAGTGCTATCTTTCTGTCACGCAGTGATACTCAGTCTGCGGGCACGCTGGTGATGGTGGTCTGGGAGGGTACCCGACCGCTATTGGTAGAGGTTCAGGCCCTGGTCGATGACAGCCAGTTTGGCAGTCCGCGCCGGGTTACGGTGGGGCTGGATCAGAATCGGCTATCGATGTTGCTGGCGGTATTGCACCGCCATGCTGGTTTGCAAATGGGTGATCAAGATGTCTTTGTTAATGTGGTGGGTGGGGTGAGAGTTCTGGAAACCAGCGCGGATCTGGCGCTGTTGCTGGCGGTGGTCTCCAGTTTTCGGGACCAGACTCTGCCACGGGATTTGATCGTTTTTGGTGAAGTGGGGCTTTCTGGTGAGATCCGCCCGGTCCCCAGTGGCCTGGAGCGCTTGATGGAAGCGGCCAAGCATGGTTTCAAACGGGCGATTGTGCCCAAAGCCAACCTGCCGAAAAATAAAATAGCGGGTTTGCAGGTTATCGGTGTTGAAAAGCTTGCCGAGGCGCTGGAGGCGATTTAGCCCGCTGCTAGACTCCTGGTCGGCCCGCCCTGGGCAGGGCAGGCCGTGTTGAATTTACGGACAAAATTACTCAAATTCTATTGCGCCAGCCGTTTGTATTTCATGCGTTTTGGCTGATCATCACCGCCAGTGCGGGCCTTGTGGTCAGCTTCATAGTCGGAATAGTTACCTTCAAAGAACACCGCCTGGCTGTCGCCCTCAAAGGCTAGAATGTGAGTGGCGATGCGATCCAAAAACCAACGATCGTGGGATATGACCATCACACAGCCGGGGAAGGTTAGCAGGGCTTCCTCCAGGGCTCTGAGTGTTTCTACATCAAGGTCGTTAGTGGGCTCATCGAGCAGCAGGGTATTGGCACCCTGTTTTAGCAGTTTGGCCAGGTGCAGGCGGTTGCGCTCACCCCCCGACAGATCTTTAACAAACTTCTGCTGGTCGCCGCTTTTGAAGTTAAAACGCCCGAGATAGGCGCGAGAAGGGGTCTGATAGTTGCCGACCTGAATCATATCCAGGCCATCGGATACTTCCTCCCACACGGTTTTAGTGCCATCAAGATCGCGCATCTGATCCACATAGGCGATTTTGACAGTATCACCCAGGGTTACGCTGCCAGAATCTGGCTGTTCGGTACCGGCAATCATTTTAAAGAGAGTGGATTTCCCTGCACCGTTACCACCGATGACGCCGACGATACTGCCGGGAGGAACGCTGAAGCTTAGGTTTTCAATCAGCAGAGAGTTGTTAAAACCTTTGCTGACATTTTCCAGGTCGATGACCCTGTTGCCCAGTCTGGGGCCCGGTGGAATATAGATCTCCATGGTTTCGCTACGCTTTTGGAAATCCTGGGAGTTGAGTTCATCAAACCTTGCCAGTCGAGCCTTGCTTTTAGCCTGTCGGCCCTTGGGGTTGGCACGAACCCATTCCAGTTCAGCCTTGATGGTTTTCTGGTGTGCGGCCTCCTGTCTTTCCTCTGTTTTCAGCCGCTGCTCTTTCTGTTCTAGCCAGCTTGAATAGTTGCCCTCCCAGGGGATGCCTCGGCCTCGGTCCAGCTCCAGTATCCAGCCAGCGGCATTGTCGAGAAAATATCGATCGTGGGTGATGGCCACGACTGTACCGGTAAAATCATGCAGGTAGTGTTCGAGCCAGGCAACGCTTTCTGCATCAAGATGGTTGGTTGGTTCATCCAGCAGCAGCATGTCCGGGTTGGATATTAGCAGTCGGCACAGTGCTACCCGGCGGATCTCGCCCCCGGAAAGTTTGCTCACGTCTGCGTCCCAGGGAGGCAGACGCAGGGCATTGGCGGCGATCTCCAGTCGGTGCTCAAGGTTGTGAGCATCCAGTGCCTGGATAATATCTTCCAGCCGGGCCTGCTCTTTTGCCAGCTTGTCAAAATCAGCATCGGGCTCGGCGTAGTCTGCATAAACCTTGTCCAGCCCGGCGAGTGCATCGAGTGCTTCGTGGGCACCATCTTCCACGTTGCCTCGTACATCCTTTTCCGGGTCTAGCTGCGGTTCCTGAGACAGATAACCGATTTTCAGGTCAGAGGAGGGTATGGCTTCGCCGTCAAACTCTTTATCGATCTGTGCCATGATGCGTAGCAGGGTCGACTTTCCGGAGCCGTTCATCCCTAAGACCCCTATTTTTGCGCCGGGAAAAAAGGAGAGGGAGATGTCCTTCAGAATTTGTCTTTTGGGAGGGACGATTTTGGAAACACCCTGCAGGGTGTATGCATACTGAGCCATAAAGAGATCCGTTTAATCACAGTTCGAAAAGGATATCAGGGTAAGTTAAATTTGAGGGGAACACAATCTGCCCCGCTGAGCACAGAGTCTCTTTTACGGTTTCATAACTACTCGGCATCGGTCTGGCCTGCTACAATAGCGGCCTTTAAAAGAGCAGATCCCCCAAGTACAGAGATAGCGGAGCAACTATGCACTGCCCATTTTGTCGAGCAGATGATACCCGAGTCATCGATTCAAGACTGGCCGCAGAGGGTGAGCAGGTGCGCAGGCGTCGAGAATGCAGCGCCTGTGGTGAGCGTTTTACTACCTTTGAAACGCCTGAACTGTGGCTGCCACGGCTGGTTAAGAAGGATGGCAGCCGGGTGCCTTTTGATGAAGAGAAACTGCGTAATGGAATGCTGCGGGCACTGGAGAAACGCCCCGTCAGCACTGAAAAGCTGGACAAGGCCCTCAGCCAGATAAAGCATCGCCTGCGGGTACTGGGGGAGCGTGAAATCCAGTCAATGACAGTGGGTGAGCTGGTAATGGAGCAGCTGAAAGGGCTGGATGAGATAGCCTACATCCGCTTTGCTTCAGTTTATCGACACTTTAAAGATCTTGATGAGTTTAAAGAGGAGATTGAGCGCCTGTCCAATCGAGAGCCGGATGAAAATTGAATGAGTCTGAGCAACCCAGATGAATACTTTATGGCGCGGGCGTTGCAGTTGGCAGAGCGCGGCCTGTATACGACCGACCCCAATCCCAGAGTAGGCTGTGTGTTGGTCAAGAATGGTACAGTTATTGGCGAGGGTTGGCATCGTTGCGCCGGTCAACCTCATGCGGAGGTCAACGCCCTGGCTGAAACTGGTGGTCAGGCTGGCGGTGCAACGGCTTATGTGACGCTTGAGCCTTGCAGCCATACGGGGAAAACTCCACCCTGTTGTGACGCCTTGGTGACAGCGGGCGTTAATCGGGTGGTTGCTGCGATGCAGGATCCCAATCCGCAGGTAGCAGGTGATGGTTTTGCCCGTTTGCGGGCAGCCGGTATTGAGGTGCTTGTGGGTGTTTGCGAGACCCAGTCCCGGGTGTTGAATCCGGGGTTTATCAAGCGAATGGAGCAGGGTTTACCCTGGATACGCTGTAAAATGGCGATGAGTCTGGATGGGCGCACGGCTATGGCCTCGGGCGAGAGTCAGTGGATTACCGGCCCTGCAGCCCGGCGTGATGTGCAGCGGTTGCGAGCTCGTAGCTCGGCCATTGTGACTGGTGTTGGCAGCATTTTGCACGATGACTCCTCCCTCAATGTGCGTAGTGAGGAGCTGGGGTTCAATGCAGAACAGATGAGCTTGCTCCAGCCATTGCGAGTGGTGGTGGACTCGCGCTTTCGTACGCCCCTGTCGGCTCGAGTGCTGGGAGTATCCGGCAGTTCGTTGGTGGTTGGTGCCCAGGAAAATGAGGGCAGGGCTAAGCTTGAAAATGCGGGTGTAACGACGCTATTGTGCAAAGGGGAACACGGGCAGGTAGATCTGCACGTTCTGGCGGCCAAGTTGGCGCAGCGACAGTGTAATGAGCTGATGGTTGAGGCTGGTGCAACCTTGAGCGGCGCATTTGTACAGGCCGGATTGGTCGATGAATTGATCATCTATATGGCGCCAAAATTGATGGGTGATGCAGCAAGACCCTTGTTCCAGTTGCCAAATTTAGACAAAATGTCAGATCAAATCAAGCTGATAGTGACTCAGATCCGCAGCGTGGGTGATGACTGGCGAATCAGTGCGCAAGTTGATTTTGACTAAGCGCACCTATTAATAAAAGGAAAACGAACACAGTGTTTACCGGAATTATAGAAGCCGTTGGTGAAATAGCGGCGATGCAGCCGCAGGCGGGTGATGTCAGGGTTTATATCAAATCAGGGCAGTTGGATCTGTCCGATGTACAGCTTGGTGATAGCATTGCCACCAACGGGGTGTGCCTGACGGTAGTTGAGCTGCCTGGCGATGGCTACTGGGCTGATGTTTCCAGAGAGACCATTAGTTGCTCCTGTTTCTCTTTTCTACAGGTGGGAGCCGCGGTTAACCTGGAAAAGGCACTGACGCCTGATACCCGTTTGGGGGGGCACCTGGTTAGTGGTCATGTTGACGGTATAGGTGAAATTATCGGCCGAAGCGATGATGCGCGTTCAGTACGTTTTACGCTCAAGGCACCGGATGAGCTGGCTAAATATATTGCGGCAAAGGGCTCTATCTGTATTGATGGAATCAGTCTGACAGTTAATCAGGTTAGTGGTGCTCAGTTTGATATTAATATTGTGCCTCATACGGTTGAGGAGACCATCATTGGTAGCTACCAGGCTGGCACCCGTGTTAATCTGGAGGTTGATCTTATCGCTCGTTATCTGGAACGTTTGGTGCTGGGTGAGCGGGCTGCAGACCCTGAGCAGGAGGGTGGTTTAAGCCTTGCCATCCTGCGTGAAAATGGTTTTGCCTGAGGGCTTTGCTGAAAAGTTTAAATGGCTCTGATTGAATAAATTGAATTTGGAATAGGTAGCATGATAAAAACGATTGAAGGTGATTTTTCTGCAGGTAATGCGCGTTTTGCGCTGGTTGTGGGCCGGTTTAACAGTTTTGTAGTGGAGTCATTGTTGGAGGGTGCGCTGGACGCGCTGAAAAGACATGGCGTACCGGAGAGTCATATTACACTGGTGCGGGTGCCTGGTGCCTTTGAAATTCCGCTGGTAGTGAATAAACTGGCGAATCAGAACAACCATGAGGCGATCATCGCCCTGGGGGCTGTGATACGAGGTGGTACGCCTCATTTTGACTATATCTCTGCTGAATGCACCAAGGGGCTGGGTCAGATCTCTCTGAGTACCGGTGTGCCGGTCGCCTTTGGCGTGTTGACGGTCAACAGTATCGAACAGGCAATTGAGCGCTCTGGAACCAAGGCTGGCAACAAAGGAGCTGAAGCTGCGCTGACAGCACTGGAGATGGTCAGCTTGGGGCGCAAGCTCGATTCCTGATGGGAGAATATAATAAATCTAAACAACCCAAACCAGCACAGCGACGCCGCGCAAGGCGTCTGGCTGTACAGGCGCTTTACCAGTGGCAAATTTCCGGGTCCTCCCTGTTAGCCATTGAGATGGAGTTTCGCGAAGATAATGATTTTCGCAAGCTGGATGAAGACTATTTTTCTGAACTTCTGCATCAGGTGCCCGCGCAAATAAGTCGGCTGGATGAGACGCTTGGTCAGCTTCTGGATCGGCCGCTGCAAGATCTCTCCCCCATTGAGCTGGTTATTTTGCGCATGGGCACCTATGAGCTGCTTGAGCGCAAAGATGTTCCCTACAGGGTCGTTATCAATGAAGGGGTAGATCTTGCCAAGACATTTGGTGCAACTGATGGCCATAAATATGTCAACGGTGTGCTGGATAAGCTTGCGCGTATAGTTCGGCAGGATGAGAAAGCCTGACGGTTGCAGTGTGCCGGGTAAACAGTATGGCCCTATCTGAATTTAAACTGATCCAGACATATTTCAACCGTAGCAATGAGACAGCCGAGCCGGATATTCTGCTGGGCATCGGTGACGACTGCGCAATCTTGCGGCCCAAACCGGGGCAGGATCTATTGCTCTCCATTGATACCCTGATAGAAGGTGTTCATTTTCCGCAGGGCACTGCTGCCTATCAGTTGGGGTGGCGCTCTCTGGCGGTTAATCTCAGTGACCTTGCTGCCATGGGTGCCCAGCCGGCCTGGTTTACCCTGGCCCTGGCCCTGCCCGATAGCGACGAGGGTTGGCTTAGTGAGTTTAGTCGGGGCCTGTTTGATCTGGCTGACCAGCACCAAATACGGCTGATCGGCGGGGACACAACCCGCGGGCCGCTCAGCATTACGATACAGGTTCATGGCTACACGCCAACAGGTAAAGCGTTGCGGCGTGACGGCGCGCTGGCGGGAGATGCCCTCTATGTGACGGGTTTTCCGGGTGAAGCTGGTGCTGGTCTTCGCCGGATTCAGCAGGGTGGTTATACAGATACAGATCATCTGATCCGCCGATTTTACCAGCCCCGGCCTCGGCTGGCCTTTGGTCAGTTGATCCGCGATCTTGCACATTCAGCGATCGATATCTCAGATGGGTTGCTCGCAGATATTGGGCATATTTTTGAGCGAAGTGGTGTGGGCGCGTGTGTTGATGTCGACGCCATACCCTGTTCGGCACCGCTAGTTGAGGCAGAGGGAGCTGTTGAAGCGCTCAGGCTAGCATTGACGGCGGGCGATGATTACGAACTCTGTTTTACCGCAGCAGCGGAGCATCATGCACAGATTATGCATCATGCTCAGGCGTGTCAGTTACCGGTGACCCGTATCGGCACCATTACTTTTGAACCTGGGCTAAGCCTGATTAATGCTTCGGGTAATTCAGTGGTTATGGAGGGTCGTGGCTATCAACATTTCTAGAGGGAAACGTCATGGCAGATAACACGGGTTTTGACTGGAAAAATCCGCTGCATCAGCTGGCTTTCGGCTTTGGTAGTGGTTTGGCCCCCAAAGCTCCCGGAACTTTTGGCACCCTGATGGGTGTATTTTTTTATCTTTGGTTGCAGTATCTACCCTGGTTCAGCTATCTGCTGGTGGTGCTGGTGGCCTTTCTTTTGGGTATTGAGATATGCAGCCGTGTATCGCGGGATCTGGGAGTTAAAGATCACCCCGGTATTGTCTGGGATGAGATGGTGGGTTACTGGGTCACCATGCTGGTAGCACCGGCTGGGATCGGTTGGATGTTGCTCGGTTTCATACTGTTTCGTATTTTTGATATTTTCAAGCCCTGGCCTATTGGCTGGGCTGATCGTCGAGTTTCAGGTGGTCTGGGGATTATGCTGGATGATCTGTTTGCGGGTGTTATCGCTGCGGTGGGTGTTGCTGTAGCCGCCTGGTTTTGGCAGGGTGGTTTATGAGGCGATTGATCACTTTTTTGCGGGTGCCAATTTTGCTGCTGGTGGTGTCGTTGGCAGAAGCGGTAGAGCTGTCTCAGATTGAGGTGGTGGGGTTGTTTCGAGATACTGCAGTTCTGCGTGTGGCCGGCAAACAGCGGTTGTTGAAGGTGGGCCAGCTCAGCCCGGAGGGTGTGATGTTAGTCTCAGCTTCGAACTCCGGGGCCGTTGTATCGATTGAGGGTAAGCAATACTCGTTACAACTATCCAACGGGGTGCGGGGAGGTTACACGGAAAAGAAGAACTCCAGCGAGCTGATAGCTATCAACGCTGCAGGTCAGTATATAACCCAGGGTAGCGTTAATGGGCGAACAGTGACGTTTCTAGTGGATACCGGCGCGACATCGGTGGCCATCAATAGCCGTGATGCGCGCCGACTGGGTATTAATTTTGCCACAGAAAAACCGGGTATGGTGGCTACCGCAGGTGGCCCGGTACGAGCTTATTCACTGACCCTGGATCGAGTCAAAGTGGGTGAAATTGAGGCTCGAAATATAAGGGCTGTGGTACTTGAGGGAAATTATCCGACGTTTGCCCTACTGGGAATGACCTGGCTGAAACATGTTGAAATCGTGGAAAATGCCGGTGTAATGAAGTTGACAAAAAAGTACTAGCCGCCACAATAGGTGCCTTGGCCGCGCCTTAGCGCAAATTTTCTGTGTCCTAGGAGTCTGTCGGACTTGGCTGATCGTAGCGAGGAAACGCCGATTTGAAGCAGATTTTCCGATCTTTCGAGGCGAATAGCGGGCTATTTAACGAGAAAGATCGGAAAATATGACCAAATTTGGATTTTCCGCAGTAGATTAATGCCAAGTTCGACAGGCTCCTAGTAACGGGTATCCGCTAAATTCCGCAATTTTACAGAGCAGGGGTATTAAGTGTCAGTTCGATATGTAGCATCATCCAAATTGCCTACGCAATGGGGTGAGTTTGATATTCATGGTTTTGAAGATAAAAGCACAGGTAAGGAGCATATCGCACTGACTCTGGGGGATGTTGGTTCTGGCGAACCGGTGATGTGTCGGGTGCATTCAGAATGTCTAACAGGTGATGCACTATTTAGTCTACGTTGTGATTGTGGCCATCAGCTACATAAGGCGCTGGAAACAATAGCTAAAGAGGGGCGGGGTGTTATTCTTTATCTGCGCCAGGAAGGCCGGGGTATTGGCCTTGTCAATAAGATCAAAGCTTACAAGCTACAGGATGAGGGTGCCGATACCGTTGAAGCCAATGAGCGACTCGGTTTTGGCGCGGATATGCGTGACTACAGTTTTTGCCAGCCCATGTTCGAGCACCTGGGTATCAAAAAAGTCAGGTTGATAACCAATAACCCGGTAAAGGTAAAATCGTTGCAAGAATTTGGGGTGGAGGTGGTGGAGCGTATTGCGTTGCACACAGGTGAAAACCCCCATAATGAAAAGTATTTAAAAACCAAAGCTGGCAAGCTTGGTCATCTATTTGAAGACCTTGGACCCAGTAGCAGCGAAGAAAAATAGAGTTTCTGCGGCCTATGGTAGCCGCAGGGCTTTGAGGTCTAGGGAGTTTGGTTTTCTTGTGCATTTCATATGCTTATTTACCTCGCATAGCTCTCAGCTGAGAGTTTTAGCATTAAACCTAGAATCTTCAGTTGGACAGGCTAGAGAGTGCGTTTTTGGCGGTGCAGGGCAAGGCGCAATGACGCGGAATAGTTGTTCTATTCCAAGGAATTGCAACGCTGCACTGTGCCGCCACAAGCGTGCAATCTGCCCTGTAGCGCGACGTACCCAGCAGATGAAGATATGGATCGGAACTAATTACTTTCATATCAACAAGTTACTATTATAATGAAGCGGTCAGCTGAGGAATCTAGGTTAAAGGACTCGTGCGTTAGCTTGTGGCAAATAATGCTGCTGTCAGTTTGTGCGGCAGTGGCGCATGGCGCTGAACCTGTTAGTTCAGCGGTCGGCACTCCCTTCGGATTTATCGATAGTCATGAAACCATCGGGTGGCATCAGGAAAATGCGATTCGGGGGTGGGCGTTATCGAAAACTGGCCCTGTTAAGATCTCTGTTTTTGCCAAAGATACCGAGGTTGTAACGACTCAGACCGGTGGCTCCCGTCAGGATGTCGCCGCAGCCTATCCGAATTATCCGCAGGCACCCGACTCCGGGTTTGGCCTGATTGTACCCTTTGAAAAATTACCAAGAGGTCGGTATCCCCTGACCATAGAGTTGCTTGATTCGCTCGGGGCTAAAAGTGTTTTGCAGGGGCCGCTGGTGATCAATGACGGCCCCATTGCCAATATCGATAGCCTTAATCCCATCGTGAGGGATAGTCGGAATATACTGCAGGGCTGGTTCGCTGGAACCCGCGGCAAGGTGCGATTAAGTTTAGAAAAAGTCAACGGCCGCGAAGATTTGTTAGCTGCCCTGTACCCCCGGCCAGATGTTGAAAATTACTTTGCAGACTGGTCAGCAGATGGCCTGGCGTTCAAAGGTTTTGATCATGTGCTCAGTTTTAGAGAGCTACCCCGTGGTCGCTACCCGCTACAGCTCTCATTGGCTGATGACAATGGTGTTTTTTATCAAGGCAAGGGGCCGCTGGTGATCAATGACCTGCCCATTGGTCGGGTGATATCCCCCCACTGGAATGTTGTCAATCCAGGTGTTATGGCAGTGCGGGTTTGGGTTGCCGATGAAGATGGTATTAAACAGGTCAGGTTAATCTCTGACAGTGGCAAGCTGCTCGCGCAGATGCCGGTTGTTAGTAAAAACGTCAGTTATCAGTCAGTACGCGAACCCAGGGAAAAATTAATGGGTGAGGCTACCCCGGCAGTCAAGCTGGGGCAGGTTCATCTGGGGTCTGTTAATGCGGCGCAACTGCCTGGTGGAGTACACCGGCTATTAGTTGAAGTAACAGATCTGGACGGCAAGGTTAGCCAGCTTCCAGGCCCTCTGTTGGTCAATAAAGTAGCAGTAAGCTCTGATCCCTGTTCAGGGGAGGCATTAAAGGTGCTGATGCCAGCCGACACCCAACAGTTTCGCAATGGTTTCCGTGAGATGCGCGAACTTAAGCAGGCTGCGGCGGCTGGTTGTGTTCAGGTGGGGATTCGCGGTCGGGTCGAGTATTTGAGAACCACTAAGGGCGCAAAACTGGATTTCAGATTTGATCCTGGCTTTCCCGATAGTCTTAGGGAAAGAGAGGGGCAATTAATGACCACCACCGCGCTGGATGAACTGCTCGATCTGGCAAAGCAGTGGCAAGTGCCGCTGCTGATAACACTGGATGGAGGCCCCTGGGCCGATGCTCGTTTCCCCGCCCCTGACCTGGATGTGGTGGATTACCTTGAGAAAGACGAACTCAACGTGCAGTGGAACCAGTTTGGCCGGGCTGAAAAGGATGATGCGTTGGCAGAGCTGCCTGGTTCCTATGGCAGCCCCCAGCTGGCCAGAATGATGACTCTGAATCACTTTAACCAGCGTTACCGCTATTATAAAAAACGTAATCTTCAGGCGGCGGCTGCCGTTATTAATGACAGCGAGGCGGTTCGTCAGGGCCTGTATGTGGGCCTGAACCTGGACCCGGATCAGTACATTAATCCCTGGTTTTACAAAACCCAGTGGTATGACTATAACCCGGACACGCTCATGCAGTTTCGCCAGTGGCTGACCCACACCGGCTTTTATTCAGATCAGGGAATACTGTCCGGCAGGGGGCATCATAAACCCCTCACGCTGGCAGCGATTAACAAGTTGGCCCGGCAGCACTGGCAAAGGCTGGAGCAGGTCGAACCGGATCGTGCCGCGCCAGACTACACGAACCCCTGGCATCAAATCTGGACTCAATATAAACGGCACTTGGTGGCGCAGCATTACAATGACCTTGCCGATTGGCTGGTTGAGGCGGGTGTAGATAGCTCACGCATCTATTCAAGCCAGACCTTTATCCAGACAGATATCGCCGCAACGATAAATAGCCCTGCCAGTGGCTGGACCGATGAAGCGGGCGTTTCAATGGCGGGTGCCAAGCCTGACAATGGCAGGTTGGGTGCAATACTGTATGGGCCATCTAGTCGTGATCAAGGCACTATTCGTGATGGGCAATCACTGTTTGCTCGCCTTCGCCAACTTGACCCCTCCTGGGGTGTGGTGGAGCTGCATCCAGCAACCATTGAGTTGCCTGATTATCTGCCTTCCCACAGTGAGTCCTATCAAACGCTGGCAAATATTTTAAACGCCGGAGTGACCTTTATTTCACCCATGTGGGGTAGCCATGCCGCTGATCCATTAACTTATCCGGGTCACTTCAAATCCTATGACGCCTTTACCGGGACTGATTTTGAGTATCAACTGGTGTGGTGGTTGTTGCAGCGGCAAAATATTCCTGTGGGCAGTCTGTTTTATCCCTTCGGTAACCACCATGTCTCCTCTGATGATGGCTGGAACACACTAGAGGGGACCTGGGTGAAAAAACGTCCTGGTCATCTAGAGCTTGGGGCAGAACACGCCACAGCTACTTTAGAGTCCCCTGATCTTGATTCAGTATTTTCTGGCAAGCGCATGATGCTGAGCATTGAAGGGCGCTGGTCAGCTGAATGTCAGCTCGAATGGGCCCTGATTGGCGATGGAGAAAAGGTCTCATACCAGGCATTTAAAAATCAGCAGAAAATAGCCGCCTCGGTCCTGTTTCCTGTTGAAGACAGCCCCGGCAAAATTAGATTGCGCTGGAAAAATTGCAAGCAGGAGTCCACAGGCGGGATCTTGCTGGACAGTGTATCCCTGGTTGCAGCGCCGGGTTAAAGGTTAAAACTGTTTTTTAAAAGGCAACCCTCTCCATTTTCATGCAGAAGATAGCAATTTTTAGGTGATCAAATCTACGCACTCGACCTCATCAA